>CANFGA010000056.1 GCA_947446335.1 Oxalobacteraceae bacterium
ATCCTTTACAAAAAACCGAGCTAACGGTGAGCGTTCATTTTGCCGCATTTCTGGCAATGCCTGGTTTCATCGTCGAAGATCCGGGCCGGCCGTCATACCTGCCGAGCGCGCAATTTTTACTACCTGCTACAATCGTGCAGCAACAACACACTACGCAACGCCAGCGAACCGGACAAAAAAAGTACCGGTCGCGTCTCGGCGTGTCCATCATATTCATATGCAGGCAGCAGCGCGCCGCACTTTGTCGACGCCGCTGCCGCAGTTTCGATCAATTAACTCATAAGGCATTACATGGAATGGCTATTCGACCCAAGTATTTGGGTGGGACTATTAACACTGGTTGTACTGGAAATTGTTCTTGGCATTGACAACCTGATTTTTATCGCCATTCTTGCCGAAAAAGTACCACCTCATCAGCGCGAAAGAGCGCGCCTGATTGGCTTGACGCTGGCCATGCTGATGCGTCTGGGCTTGTTGACCATGATCTCGTGGCTGGTGACGTTGACCACGCCGCTGTTCGATGTCGGGCCGTTTTCCTTTTCCGGGCGCGACTTGATCCTGTTCCTGGGCGGCGTGTTCTTGCTGTTCAAGGCGACAACGGAACTGCACGAGCGCCTGGAAGGAACCACGCACGTGCACACCGGACCGCGGGTCTATGCCAGCCTGGGCGCCGTGATCGCCCAGATCGTTGTGCTCGATGCCGTGTTTTCGCTCGATGCAGTGATCACCGCCGTCGGCATGGTTGACGACTTGCGCGTGATGATGGCTGCCGTGATCATTTCGATGGCGATCATGATTCTGGCGTCGAAGCCGCTCACGCGCTTTGTCAACGACCATCCTACCGTCGTCGTCCTGTGCTTGAGTTTCCTGTTGATGATCGGCCTGAGCCTGGTAGCCGAAGGTCTGGGCTTCAAGATTCCGAAGGGTTATCTGTACGCTGCGATCGGTTTCTCGATCGTGATCGAATTCTTCAACCAGCTTGCGCGTCGCAACTTCATCAAGAAAGAAGCGCATATTCCACTGCGCGAGCGTACCGCCGAAGCCGTGCTGCGCATGCTGGGCAACAAGACGCGCGCCGAAATCACCGAAGAAACCGAGCACGCCGAGGTGGTGGCCAGTCTGCCTACCTTTGGCGCAGAAGAGCGCAACATGGTCAGCGGTGTGTTGACGCTGTCACAGCGATCGATCCGTTCGGTCATGACGCCGCGCTCGGACATGTCGTGGATTAACCTCGATGCCGATGCCGAGACGATCCGGCGCCAGATCCTGGAAACGCCACACAGCTTCTTCCCCGTTTGTCGCGGCGAGATGGACAATATCATCGGCATTGCGCGCGCCAAGGATTTGATGGGCGACTTGGCACTCGATGGAAAAATCGATGAAGTCAACAGCGTGCGCCAGCCTATCGTGATACCGGAATCGGTGGGCGTGCTGAAAGTGATGGAAACGCTCAAGCATTCGCAAGGACAACTGGTATTGGTGGCCGATGAATATGGCACGATACAAGGCATGGTGACGCCGATCGACATCCTGGAAGCGATCGCCGGCGAGTTTCCGGATGAAGACGAGCAACCGGACGTGCAACTGCTGTCGCCCGGAATCTGGAAAGTGGATGGCTCGGCCGACTTGCACTACCTGGAACAGGTGCTGGAAACCGATATGCTGGTGGGCGAGGATGATGAATATACGTCGCTGGCCGGCTTCCTGCTCGAGCGTTTCACGATGCTGCCGGTGGCCGGCGACGCGATCGAACTCGATGGATTTCGCTTCGAGATCGCCGAAGTGCTGGACAGACGCATCGCCACGGTGATGATCTCGCGCATCGAACTGGCTCCGATCGAAGAAAAATGATCGGATGCCTCTGACGTGTCAGAGGCATCCGGCAGCAGTTGGGTCGAACTCACCAGTCGATCCGGTGCTTTTGTTGGGTCTCGGCATGCCTTTTGTCATCTGACGAGTGCAGATAATTGCTGGTCGTGGCTATCGATTCATGGCCGAGATTGTCGCGCACGTGGCGCAAGTCGACGCCGCTGTTGGCCATGTGCGATCCGGCCGTATGGCGCAGCCAGTGCGCCGATGCTTGCAGCAAGCGCTCGGCGTGCGACTCAAAAGCGGGTCCGCGCAGCCGGAAACGATCGGCAGCTTGCTCGAACACTTGCTTGACGATCGCATGCACGGCGCCGCGCGTCAATGACCTGGCCTTGCCCGCTATCGGCAACAGCAGCGGGGTTGCCTCCTGCGCCAGGGGGCAGGGCATCATCCCCAACTCGAGGCGATAGTGCGCCAATTCCTGCATCAACTCATCGCTGGCCGGAATCAGGCGCCGCTTGTCACCCTTGCCCAGCACTTCCAGCCACCAGCGCTCGGTGCCATCATTTTCTCTTCTGCAAAAAAAATCCCCCATCGTATTGCCGACCACTTCCGATATCCGCAAGCCGCACAAGTACAGCAGGGAAAACAGCCAGCGCAAGCGGCAATGGTGGGCTCGCTCACGCGCCAAGGTCTGCGGCATCGCATCGATGGTGCGCTTGACCTCGGTCCATAAATCCTGTTCCAGATAGCGCGTGATGCGCGGCGGCGCGCGGCGACCGCGCTGGCGCGACAGCGACAAAGGGTTGCCAGCCAGATAACCGGCATGCACCAGCCACGAAAACAGCACATTCAATATCACCATCGCCTGGCGCCCACTGGCTACCGAGAGCGGGCCGGCAAACGGGCGCCACGCTGGATCGGCGCGCCCGAATCTGCGCCCATCGCGCATCACCCAACGCAAGGCCGGCTGCGGATCCGATAAAAAATGCTGGTAAGACAGCATGTCTTCATGCGTCAGCGACGACAGCGCCTTGCCGTTTTGTAGCGTCGACCAGAGCAGCAAACGCTCCGCTTCCTTGCGGTAGTTGTCAAACGTGGTCTTGGTATCGAGGAAGCGGGCCAGCCATGCCTTGATCGCATCGACATCATTGTCCGCCCTGATCTGGGGCCGGTTGCCGCTGGCGCGGTTAGTTCCGTTGCGGCCATCGACCGCGTCGGGCAATGCCATCCGGTCGATGGTTGTCAATTGCGGCAGCGCAGCGCCATCAGTTTCCGGTTTCATCGCCATCGTCGCTCTTTCATCTGATCCATTCCATTAAATCGACATCATATTCGACATTATAAGAATAATGTCATATTTAAAAAACGAATAATTGTGAATACAATGTATTACGTTGTATTATCAATTAAAATTCAACAATTCATTCAGCCCAAAAAAACGATCGTGAATATCCCCATGAATACATCTGCCAATGACGATGCGCCGCGCGAGCAGGATCTGCACTTTCAGATCGAGCGCCTGCGTGAACAATTTCCGCACACCCAGGATTTGTACCGCGAGGTCTGCGTCTTGATGTTCTTTCGCTACGGAACGACGCCGACCGCGAACAAGCTGTATCAACTGGTGCGCAAGGGCAGCATGTCGGCGCCGGCAGAGGCGCTCACTGCGTTCTGGGATAACCTGCGCGAAAAAAGCCGCGTGCGCATCGAGCATCCCGATTTGCCGCCAGCTTTGAAAACGGCGGCCGGCGAACTCACCGCGACGCTTTGGGCCAGTGCGCAACAGTTGGCGCACGAGACGCTGGCAGCGTGCCGGCTTGAAGCACAACAACAGGTCGATGCCGCCAGCGCCGCACTGGCGGCGACACAACTGGCAAGCACAGCGCTCCAGGGCAGGTTGCAGGACCAGGAAAACATCAGCGCCCAGGCGCTGCGCCGGATCGGCGCGCTGGAACAGGATGCTGCTGGATTGATGGCGACCAATCTGGCACTGGCTGCGCAACTGCAGCAAGCCAAGGAGCAAGCCACGGCTCAACAGCAGCAAGCGAGGGAGCAATTCATGCTGGACCAGCAGGCCCATCAGCAGCAATTGCAAGATGCGCGCCGCGAATTCACGGCCGAACTGGACCAGTTGCGCGCGGCGAACCAGTTGGCAAACGAACGCAGCCTTGCAGTTGAAACCAGGGCGCTGCTCGAGATCGACCGCGAGCGCACCGCGCTCGCCCGGCTGCAAAAGGAGCTCGATGCGGTGCGTGCAGCGGCGATCAAGGCGGCGCTGCACGCCGTGGAGCGGCACCGGATCGACGTGGATGCGTTGCAGGTTCAGCTCGGCGATCAACGGCAACAGGGCGGTGTGTTGCAAGGTCAGCTGCAATCGGCCATCGCGAACCGGGATGCGATCGCGCTGGAGTTGACGCAGGCCAAGGCGCAATCGAGCGTTGCCAGCGCACAGGCCTCGGCGCTGCAAAGCAAATTGAACCACTGGCAGCGCCAGCATGAAGAGGCGCAGCGCTTGCAAGCTGAACCGAGATCAACAGCCAGGCCCAAGCGCGCGTATCGCAAATCCAGGACCGGCTGATCGATGTATCTGTCGATGCGCTGATGGCGTGTCATTTATTCCTGAGCAAGCCAGCGCATTGTGCCGTGCGTAACATGATCGATTGTCGCTCCTCATTGCATCCACAATCAAAGGAAGTCAATCATGTCTGCCAAGTCGCTCCTGTTCCACGATGCTGCCCGCGAAAAATTGTGTGCCGGCCTCAACACGCTGTCGAACGCAGTCAAGGTCACGCTCGGGCCAAAAGGGCGCACGGTGGTGCTGGGAAGCGCAGCATCGTTTCCGACCATCATCAATTCCGGCGTCATCGTGGCCCGGGAAATCGAATTGCCTGACAAGTTTGAAAACCTCGGGGCCCAGATGGCGCGCGAAGTGGCGGCCCATACGTCCGAGATGGCCGGCGACGGGACCACGACCGCGACCGTGCTGGCGCAGGCGATCGTTAAACAGGGAATGAAGTTCGTGGCAGCCGGATTCGATCCGATGGATTTGAAGCGGGGCATCGATGGCGCTGTCGACAGCGTCATCGCGCGGCTGAAGGACAACTCCAGGAAAATCAATTCGAATAAGGAAATTGCCCAGGTCGGCGCCATTTCAGCCAATGGCGACCAGGCGATTGGCGCCTTGATTGCGCAGGCGCTGGAACGGGTAGGGCAAGGCGGGGTGATCAAATCCGAAGATGGGCGGGGCATGAACAACGAACTCGATATCGTCGAGGGGCTGCAGTTCGAGCGCGGCTATCTGTCGCCTTACTTCATCAACGATGCCGAGCGAGGCCGCGTGGTGCTGGAAAATGCCGCGATCTTGCTGTATCAACAGCAGATATCGACGATTGCACCGCTGTTGCCGCTGCTCGATCAAATCATCAAGACCGGCCAGCCGCTGTTGATCATCGCCGAAGATGTCAGCGGCGATGCGCTGGCGACGCTGGTCATCAATGCCTTGCGCGGTACCTTGTCGGTGTGCGCAGTCAAGGCGCCGGGATTTGGCGATCAGCGCGCGGCCTGGTTTGACGATATCGCGCTCGTGACTGGCGCCACCGTGATCTCGGATGCCACCGGCTTGCAGCTTGACAATGCCACTTTGCTCGATCTGGGGCGCGCCGGGCGGATCGACATCGGCAAGGACGAGACGACGCTGATCAACGGCGCCGGCGATCCGCAAAAAATCGACCAGCGCGCACAGCAGATCCGGCAGCAAATCACCCTTTGCGCCAGCGATCATGAGAAAAGACAATTGACCGAGCGCGCCGCCAGGCTGGCCGGCGGCGTTGCCTTGATCAAGATCGGGGCCACCACCGAGATCGAAATGAAAGAGAAAAAATCGCGGGTCGACGATGCGCTGCATGCGACCCGGGCTGCGGTCGAGGAAGGCGTGGGGGCCGGCGGCGGCATTGCCTTGCTGCGTGCCGGCGCCGTGCTCGATGGGATGGCAAGCGTCAACATGGCGCAGCAATCGGGCGTCAAGATCGTGCGCCGGGCGCTCGAAGAACCGCTGCGCCAGATCGTCTGCAATGCCGGTGGCGAACCCGATGTCGTGATCGCCAAGGTGGCGCTCGGCAGCGGCGATTTCGGTTACAACGCGGCGACCGAGGAGTATGGCGACATGATGCAGATGGGCATCATCGATCCGACCAAGGTTACCCGCCTCGCGCTGCAAAATGCGGCATCGATCGCCGGCTTGATGCTCACCACTGATTGCATCGTGGTGGAAGGCGCCGCATCCGACATGGCGATCGGCCCGTGAATACCGATCAGGACCGGGACCGATCCAGGGGCAAGGACAGCCTGCGCCTGCCGGTCTGGTACTGGCTGCTGATACCGGCCTTCTTTCTGCTGGTTCAATTCGTCACCCGGACATTGGGCGCGGGGCCGCTGCCATACAGCGATTTCAAGCAACTGCTGCATGCCGGCAAGGTCCGCGAGGTAACGATCGGCGAGCCATTCATCACCGGAACGCTGAAGAAGGCGACATCACCCCCCGTTTTGAGCAAGGAAGCGCTGGCGCAATTGAAGTGCCCGCTCGAGCGCGATTGCCCCTTCACGACCGTCGCAGTAGCCGATCCTGCACTGGTGCAGCAATTGCAGGATGCGGGCGTGCGCTTCGTCGGGCAGGCCAAAAGCGACTGGTTGTTGACGCTCTTGGCATGGGGCTTGCCGTTCGGATTGCTGTTCTGGGCGTCGAACATGTTGGCGAAAAAATCGGGCCTCTCGCCCGGCGGCTGGCTGTTTGATGTCGGCAAGAGCCACGCTCGCGTCTATGTCGCGAGCAAGACCGGCATCACCTTCGCCGACGTGGCTGGCATCGACGAGGCCAAGGATGAGTTGATGGAAGTGGTCGCCTTCCTGAATGCGCCCGAGCGCTACCGCCGTCTCGGAGGAAAAATCCCCAAGGGCGTGCTGATTGTCGGCGCGCCCGGCACCGGCAAGACGCTGCTGGCCAAGGCAGTCGCGGGCGAAGCCGGTGTGCCATTTTTTTCGATCAGCGGCTCGGAATTCGTTGAAATGTTCGTCGGTGTCGGCGCGGCGAGGGTGCGCGACCTGTTTGCGCAAGCCCAGGAAAAAGCCCCGTGCATCATATTCATCGACGAACTCGATGCGCTCGGCAGGGCGCGCGGTGTGGCCGGCATCGCCGGCGGCGGCTACAACGAGCAAGAACAGACGCTCAACCAGTTGCTGGTCGAAATGGATGGCTTCGACACCAACAAGGGCGTGATCATTCTCGCGGCTACCAATCGCCCCGAAATCCTCGATCAAGCGCTGCTGCGCCCCGGTCGTTTCGACCGCCATATCGCACTGGACCGGCCCGATTTGACCGGGCGCGCGCAAATCCTCGCCGTTCATGCCAGGCAAGTCAAACTGGCGCCTGCAGTCGATCTGGCTCTGGTCGCCGGCCGCACCGCCGGCTTTGCCGGGGCCGATCTAGCCAATCTGATCAACGAAGCGGCCTTGTTGGCCGGTCGGCGCAACAAGGAACAGGTCGACAACGACGACATCGATGAAGCGATCGATCGCATCGTGGCCGGCTTGCAAAAGAAAACGCGGGTGATGAGCCAGATGGAAAAAGAAACGGTCGCCTATCACGAAGCGGGTCACGCATTGATCGCCCAATTGCGCAGTCACGCCGATCGCGTCGCCAAGATCTCGATCATCCCGCGCGGCATTGCCGCGCTCGGCTATACGCAGCAAGTGCCCACCGAAGAGCGCTATCTGCTGAAAAAGACTGAACTGCTGGACCGTCTCGACGTGTTTCTGGGCGGGCGCGTTGCAGAAGAACTGGTCTTTGGCGATGTCTCGACCGGCGCCCAGAACGACTTGCAGCTCGCCACCGACATGGCGCGCCACATGGTCACCCAGTATGCGATGAGCGAACATCTCGGCCTGGCCACGTTCGAGCAAGGCTCTGCCGGGTTGATCTATCCGGCTGCGATGCTTGAAAAAAGACTGTATAGCGAGCGCACCGCGCGCGCGATCGACGCGGAAATTTCGGCCTTGCTGTGCGCGGCGCATCGACGCGTGACCGACACGCTGAGCGCCAAGCGCGCCTTGCTGACAGCGCTGGCGCAAGCGCTGCAAGAAAAGGAAACCATCGACCGTGCCACGCTCGATGCCTTGCTCAAGCAGTGGGAGACACCCCAAGCAGAGACCAAATGAAGCAATGGAAAGAGCAACCGGGGACTGCATTTTCAAACGGCGAACGGCAGGGCACAGGCGCTGAATCTTCTGTCAAGCGCAATGTTGTTGAACTGGCCTCATGATGTGCTCTGTTACAATTCGCATCCGGTTGCTTCAGTTTCCCTTCAATGACACACCAAGATATTTCGCCAGACAAGACGGGAGCCGCCCCTTATTCGGCGCTGTCGCTGACAGCGCCCGTTGCGATGGGCTACATCCCGCTGGGGACAGTTTTCGGATTCCTGTTCGTCCAAGCCGGCGCCCAGTGGTGGCTCGCCATCCTGGCCAGCGTGTTTGTCTATGCCGGCGCGGCCCAGTACATGATGATTCCGATGATCGCCGCCGGACTGTCGGTGGGCACGATCGCGGTAGCGACCTTGATCGTGAACCTGCGCCATGTGTTTTATGGCTTGTCCTTGCTGAACAAGTTTCCTCAAAAAAAATTGCTGCGCTGGTACATGATTTTTGCGTTGACGGACGAGACTTATTCGGTCTTGACCACGATCCCGGAAACAAGCAGCCACAAGAACATGGCGTTGATTGCCTTGCTCAATCACTTCTGGTGGGTCTTGGGCACGGCCATCGGCGCCGTCATCGGCGCCCAGGCAAAAATTGCGCTGGCGGGCCTCGATTTCGTGCTGGCCGCCTTGTTTGCCGTGCTCACCGTCGAGCAGTGGCGCACCAAAAAAAGCCCGGCGCCATTGTGGGTCGCCCTGGCAGCTTACGCGGCAGCTTATGCCCTCGCACCCAAACACGCGCTGGTGATTTCGATCGCGTTGAGCATCGCAGCGGGCATGCTCTGGCAACCGACGAGGGCAAAGGAGGGCGGCCATGATTGAAAACACCTATGTGATCGTGGTGATCGCCGTGATGGCTCTGGTGACATTGGCCTTGCGCGCGCTTCCATTTCTGGCCGACCAGTGGCTCAAGAAACATCCGGCCGTGCAGCGACTGGGACAATTCCTGCCTCTGGCGATCATGACGCTGCTGCTGTTGCATTCCGGCACGAGCGCCGCCCGCGAGCATGCGGCAGGCCCATGGCCGGAATTGCTGGCCGTTGCCCTGGTGGTGCTGTTGCAGTGGCGGATCAAGAATGCGCTGCTCAGCATTCTGGTGGGTACTTGTGTGTATGTGCTGGCACGCAACCTCAATTATTGGTAGCTTGCCGAGCAGGGGATGCGATGCAGATGCTTTCATTGGTGTAAGCTTCGTCTGCCGATTTCAAAAATTTTTTTACTATTGTAGAGATTTATTTTTCATGAGTAATATGAACGAAGAGCGCGTACTGAGCGTGCATCACTGGACCGACCGTCTGTTTTCTTTCACCACCACGCGCGACCCGGCGCTGCGGTTTTCAAATGGTCATTTCACGATGATCGGTCTGAAAATCAACGGCAAGCCCTTGTTGCGTGCCTACAGCATTGCCAGCGCCAACTATGAAGACCATCTCGAATTCTTGAGCATCAAGGTCGAGGGCGGCCCGTTGACCTCGCAGCTGAAGAACATCCAGGTCGGCGATAGCGTGATCGTCGGGCGCAAGCCAACCGGCACGCTGGTAGTGGATTACCTGTTGCCTGGCAAACGCCTTTACATGCTCTCCACCGGTACCGGTCTGGCACCGTTCATGAGCATCGTACGCGATCCTGAAATTTACGAAAAATTTGACCAGATCGTGCTGGTGCATGGCGTGCGTCAAGTCGATGAATTGGCGTATCACGACATGCTGCTTGAACATTTGCCCAAGCATGAATTTCTCGGTGAGCTGGTATCGAGCAAATTGCGCTACTACCCGACCGTGACACGCGAGTCTTTCCGTAACACCGGGCGCGTCACCGACCTCATCGAGAGCGGCAAACTGTTCGACGATCTGGAACTGCCGCCATTTGACCCTGCAGTCGATCGCGTGATGATCTGCGGCAGCAGTGAAATGTTACGTGACATCAAGCATATTCTGGAAGCACGCGGCTTCAAGGAAGGCAATACCTCGACACCGGGCGATTTCGTGATCGAACGCGCATTCGCAGAGAAGTGATATCTCGCCGCCAGGTTGCCACTTGGCGGCGCGCTCTGCGCCAGTTGACGTGGGTGGCACGCGTCGACGCTGCGTGCCGTTCCTGAGCCATGATCCTCGATGGCACGCGCGCGATGTGGCAGCTCCTGCGCTTGAATCGCTTTTTCAGCGTCGCTTCGTTCGCCGAAAATTAGCATGTCATAAAAAAGAACGATCGTATTAAATTGTAGTATAGTAGCCAGATTGCCACTTTCTTGATGAGACAACCATGTCCACCAGCAATTTGATGAACCAGCAGTTTCGCCTCGCCGCCCGTCCCGTGGGCCTGCCCAAACGCAGCGACTGGGAACACACCACCGAACCGCTACGCGCGATCCTGGATGGCGAGATCGTGGTCAAGGCGCTGTACCTGTCGCTCGATCCGGCCATGCGTGGCTGGATGAACGAAGGCAAGTCCTACATCCGCCCGGTTGCTATCGGCGAAGTCATGCGCGCCGGCGGGGTCGGCGTGGTCGTAGCCTCCAGGTCCGACAAGTTCGCCGTCGGCGATCATGTCTCGGGCGGCATCGGCGTGCAAGCCTACTGGATAGGTGCAGCGCTTGACAAGAGCGCCGCCTTCTTCAAGATCGATACGCGCATCGCGCCGTTGACGACCTGGCTCAACACGCTAGGCATGCCGGGCATGACCGGCTACTTCGGCCTGATCGAATCGGGTCTGCCCAAGGCCGGCGAGACGGTGGTGGTATCGGGCGCGGCCGGCGCGGTCGGCATGACGGTCGGCCAGGTTGCCAAGCACCTGGGATGCCGCGTGGTCGGCATTGCCGGCGGCAAGGACAAATGCAACTTCGTCGTCAAGGAACTGGGCTTTGACGCCTGCATCGATTACAAGAACGGTGACCTCAAGGCTGGCCTGAAGGAGCACTGCCCGCAAGGCGTGGACATCTATTTTGACAACGTGGGCGGCGAGATCCTCGACGCCGTGCTCACCCG
>CANFGA010000057.1 GCA_947446335.1 Oxalobacteraceae bacterium
CTTGGCCGCTTTTTCCACCGTCGGACGGTAGTAATTTTTCGCGATCACATCTTGCGCTTCATCGGTGTACAGATATTGCAGATAGGCTTCGGCCAGTTTGCGCGTGCCGCGCTTGTCGACCACCTTGTCGACCACCGAAACAGGTGGTTCGGCCAGGATGCTGACCGACGGCATCACGATGTCGACCTTCTCCGGCCCCAATTCCTTGATCGCCAGATAGGCTTCGTTTTCCCATGCGATCAGCACATCGCCGATGCCGCGCTCGACAAAGGTCACGGTGGAGCCGCGCGCGCCCGAATCGAGCACCGGCACATTCTTGTACAGTTTGCCCAGAAATTCCTTCGCGCTCGCTTCGCTGCCGCCCGGTTGTTTCAAGGCATAACCCCAGGCCGCCAGATGATTCCAGCGCGCGCCGCCCGAAGTTTTCGGGTTTGGCGTGATCACTGCCACGCCCGGTTTGATCAGATCGTTCCAATCCTTGATCCCCTTCGGATTGCCCTTGCGCACCAGAAACACGATGGTCGACGAATACGGCGTGCTGTTGTGCTGCAAGCGCTTCTGCCAGTCCTTGGCGATCAAGCCGCGCTCGGCGATCGCATCGATATCATAGGCAAGCGCCAGCGTGACGATGTCCGCGTTCAAGCCGTCGATCACCGAGCGCCCCTGCTTGCCGGAACCGCCGTGCGATTGCTTGATCGTGACCGTGTCGCCAGTCTTCGCCTTCCATTGCTTGGCAAAACCCTGGTTGATATCCTGGTACAGCTCGCGCGTCGGATCGTAGGACACGTTGAGCAACGATACCTCTGCCGCATGGGCCAGTTGAGCGATAGGCGCAGCCAGCGTGACCAGCAGCGCAGACAGGATCGCTTTCTTGACGATCAATTTTTTCGATGACATCGACAGACTCCGTAGTGATTGCTTGTTTCCAAGATCGAAAGCATAGACACCCGGACTTTAAAAAAGAACGAATACTTTCATCCTTTCTTATTCGTTTTTCGCATATGGAGTGCGATCAAGGCTGCAGCAAAGCCATGTCGTCGATATGGGCACGGATCACGGCGGCAAAATCGCTGTCCGCGCTCAAGCCGAGCGCGCGTGCGCGGCTCACGTCCCAGGCCCCGGGCCAACTGTCGACGATGCGCTCGATCGCCGGGTCAAGCGCGAAATTGACGTGCGCTGCCACCTGCGGTCCGGCCACCGTCGACAACGCGGCCAGCATCTCGCCCACCGACACCGACAGGCCAGGCAAATTGACGGTGCGGCTGGCGCCGAACGACGCGGCTGGCAAGTCGTGGCCGGCGATCAAGGCTTCGATCGCGCCGCGCGGCGACAGCAGCCACAGACGCAGATCAGGCCCGACCGGACAGACCGAATCCTCGCCATTCAACGGTTCGCGGATGATGCCGCTGGCGAACGACGAAGCCGCCTTGTTCGGCTTGCCCGGGCGCACGCTGATGGTCGGCAGGCGCAGCACGCGGCCATCGACGAAGCCCTTGCGGCTGTAATCGTTGAGCAGCAATTCGCCGATCGCCTTTTGCGCGCCATACGATGACTGCGGGTTCAACGCGGTGCTGTCTTGCACCAGGTCCGGCAGCTTGCCGCCATAGACCGCGACCGAACTGGTAAACACCACCTTCGGCTGATGACCGAGTTCGCGGCAAATGTCGAGCAACAGGCGCGATGCATCGAGATTGATCCGCATGCCGAGCTCGAAATCGGCTTCGGCCTGGCCGCTGACGATCGCCGCCAGATGGAAGATCGACGTCGTCTCGATATCGATGATCTCGCGCATCAACGCGCCGTCGGCAATGTCGCCGGTGACCACCTTGACGCGCGCATCGCCAAAATCGTTGGCCGGCACCACATCGACCAGCACCAGCTGATCTATCGTTTGCAACGCTCCAGCGCTGTCGGTCAATTGGCCGATCGCGAGCAATTGGCGCGCCAGGCGCTGGCCGAGAAAGCCGGCGCCGCCGGTGACGAGCACTTTCATGATGACGCTCCTGATAATTGCGTTGTCGCCAATTGCGCAGCAGCGAGCCAGCCGAGACCATCCTCGGTGCGCCCGCGCGGGCGGTATTCGCAGCCGACCCAGCCGTCGTAACCGCACTCGTCGAGCAGGCGAAACAGATAGGGGTAGTTGACTTCGCCGTCATCGGGCTCGTTGCGCGATGGTACGCTGGCGATCTGGACATGGCCGATGCCATCAACATGCTGCCTGAAGGTCATCGCGATATCGCCCTCGACGATCTGGACATGATAAAAATCCATCTGGACCTTGACATTGGCGGCGCCGCTATCGATCCGCAGCGCATGAGCTTGCGCTTGCGTGACCAGGAAATAACCGGGCATGTCGCGCCCGTTGATCGGCTCGATCAAGACCATGATGTCGTGCGCACCGAAGACCTCGGCGGCATACTTCAGGTTCTCCAGATAGATTTCGCGGCGCAGCGCAAGCTCGGCGGCATCGGCACCGACCGGTACCAGGCCCGCCATCATGTGGACCCGCTTGGTGCCCAGCGCCAGCGCATAGTCCAGCGCGCGCGCCACCCCGGCGCGAAACTCTTCACCGCGCCCCGGCAACGAAGCGATGCCGCGCTCGCCATGCGCCCAGTCGCCCGGCGGCAAGTTGAACAGCACGTTTTCCAGCTTGTGCTCCTTGAGCCAGCCGGCAATTTCTGACGGCGTGTGATCGTAGGGAAACAGGAATTCGACGGCCGTAAAGCCGGCGGCGGCGGCAGCGGCGAAACGCTGCGGGAAGGCGACTTCATTGAACATCATCGTCAGATTGGCGGCAAATTTTGGCATCGGTGTCTCTTTCAAAAAGGTTCAAATATCGAGCTTGAAGGCGGTTTTCAGTTCTAAAATCTGGGCCGCATCGAGCGGGCGGATCGGCCGGCCTTGCAGCAACAGGAATAATTTGGCAGTTTCTTCCAGCTCCTCGGCCGCGTACACTGCCGATTCAAGCGTGGCACCGGAAACTACCGGCCCATGGTTCGCCAACAGCACGGACGAATGGTGTTGCGCCAGTTCGGCGATCACGCCCGCCAATGCAGGGTCGCCGGGTCGATGATAAGGCAGCAGCGGCAAACGGCCTATCTTCATCACGAAATACGGCGTCAGCGGCGGTATGCAATCATCGTGATCCAAGCCGCACATGCACGAAACGGCCGCCGAATGGGTCGAATGCAGATGGACGATGGCGCCGGCGCCAAGGCGCGCCTGATACATCGCGCGGTGCAGGAATGCCTCCTTCGATGGCGGCTCACCGCTCACGAGATGGCCATGCCAATCGAGCTTGGACAGCGTAGCCGGATCGAGTCGGCCCAAGCTGGCATTGGTGGGCGTGAGCAACCAGCCATCATCCAAACGCACGCTCAGGTTGCCGCTGCTGCCGGCGGTCAAGCCGCGCGCGAACAGCGACTGGCCAAACGAGACGATTTGTTCGCGCTGGCGCATTTCGTCGGGCGCAGTGTGAATCGCGGCGCTCATCGCAGGCAGCTCCAGGCTTTCACGAAGAAATCATCGCTGCCGAAGTTGCCCGATTTCAGCGCCAGCGCTAGCGGCGCCGTCTTGCCATCGCCTAACGCTACGGTCCACGGCACGCCCGGATCGATTTCAGGGCCGATGCGCAGCCCCGACACGCCCAGCGCCTTGACCACTGCGCCCGAAGTTTCGCCCCCGGCCACGATCAACTGGCCGACGCCGAGCTGGACCAGCCCTTGCGCGATCGCAGCCAAGGTATGCTCGACCAGGCTGCCGGCCTGCGCGGCGCCCAATTGCTCTTGCGCGGCGCGCACCGTTTGCGGGTCTGCGGTCGCATACACCAGCAACGGTCCCTGCGCCAGGTGCTCTGCGGCCCAGGCCAGCACTGCGCCGACGACATCGACGCCAGCCGCCAGTTGCAGGGGATCGACATGGAACGATGGCGCTTGTGCACGCATCAAGGCCACCTGTTGTTGAGTAGCGACCGAGCAACTGCCCGATATCACCGCGCGCAAACCACCGGTGACCGTCAACGTGGACGAAGCAAGCCCGGACGAACCGGCCCGGATCGGCTCCAGCAAGCCGGCAGCGCGAAAGTTTTGCGGCAAGCCCAGCGCGATGCCGGAGCCGCCGGTAACCAGGGGCATGCCGGCGCAGGCGGCGCCGATCGCCATCAAGTCGTCGTTCGAGACCGCGTCGACGATCGCATAGCGGCAACCTTCTTTGCGCAGATCGGCAAAACGGGCTTGTAACGCAGCAGCACCCTGTTCGACGACGCCATAATCGGCCAATCCGACCTTGCCGCTGATCTGCTGCTGCAGCACGCGCACCAGATTCGAGTCCAGCATCGGCGTCAACGGGTGATGGCGCATCCCCGATTCGCTCAGCAAGTCATCGCCGACGAACAGATTGCCCTTGTAGACGGTGCGCTTGTTGGCTGGAAAGGCCGGACAGGCGATCGTGAAATCAAGCTCCAACGCCTGCATCAACGCCTCGGTCACCGGTCCGATATTGCCTTGCGGCGTAGAGTCAAAGGTCGAGCAATACTTGAAATAGAACTGGCGGCAACGTGCCTGCTGCAGCCAGTGCAGCGCAGCCAGCGATTGTGCCACCGCCTCGTGCGGCAAACTGGTGCGCGATTTCAGCGCGATCACGATCGCATCGACATCCGGCGGCACCAAAGTGTCGGCGCTGGGCACGCCGATCAATTGCACGGTGCGCATGCCGGCCTTGACCAGCATGCCGGCCAGGTCGGTGCCGCCGGTGAAGTCGTCGGCGATACAGCCTAGCAAGAGCGTCATCGGGCGTCCTTCGCAGGAGCAGGCAAAGTAATCCCAGGAAACATCTTGATCACGGCCGAATCATCTTCGGCGCCATGACCGGCGGCCGACGCTTGCATGAACATCTGGTGCGCGGTGGCCGACAAGGGCAGCGGAAAGACGCTCTTTTTGGCGTAATCGAGCACGATGCCCAGATCCTTGACGAAGATATTGACCGCCGACAGCGGCGTGTAGTCGCCCTTCAGGATATGCGGGACCCGGTTCTGGAACATCCACGAACTGCCGGCACTGTTCGTGATCACTTCGTACAGCGCATCGGGATCGCAACCGGCGCGCAGCCCGAGCGCCATCGCTTCGGCGGCGGCGGCGATATGCACGCCGGCCAGCAACTGGTTGATCATCTTGACCTTCGAACCCTGGCCCGGCTGGTCGCCGAGCCGGTACAAATTGGCGCAAATGGCATCGAACAACTTGGCACATTGCGCAAAAGCGTCGGGCGCGCCGGCCGCCATCACCGACATCTCGCCACTGGCAGCCTTGGCCGCGCCGCCCGAGATCGGCGCATCGATGAAACGCAAGCCCAGCGCCAGCAATCTCGCTCCCAATGCTTCGGCAAACTCCGGTGCCACGGTCGAACTGGCGATCACGATCGCGCCCGGCTTCAGGTGGGCGGCAGCGCCATCTGTGCCACTTTCGCCAAACAGCACTTGTTCGGTTTGCGCGGCATTGACCACGACGATCAGCAAGGCATCGATCTTGGGCGCCATCTCGGCCGGCGAAGCGGCGCCGATCGCGCCGGCCGTGACCAGTTTCTGCACCGCTTCAGGGCGCATGTCGCAGGCGTGCACTTCGAAACCGGCGCGCAGCAGCGATTGCGCCATCCCCATCCCCATCGCACCCAGGCCAACGACGCCAACCCGATTGATTTGTTCTGTCATGACTTCACTCCTTGTTTATTTATTGACCAGTTTTGCCGGGACCCGCATGATGATGAAGGCTCCCAGCACCAGCACGCCGGCCAGCAGGTAGATCGCGATATCGGTCGAATGGGTCAAGTCCTTGATCGCGCCGATCATGTACGGGGCTACAAAACCGGCCAGATTGCCGACCGAATTGATGGCAGCGATGCCGGCTGCGGCCGACGCGCCACCCAGAAAGGCGGTCGGCAAGCTCCAGAACATCGGCGATGCAGCCAGGATGCCGCCGGCGGCAATGCTGAGGAAAAAGATGGCCCAGCCGGTGTTATTGGCACCAGCCAGTGCACTGCAGACGATGGCGATGGCGCCGATCACCAACGGTATCGCCATGTGCCAGCGGCGCTCGCGGTGCTTGTCGGAACTACGCCCCAGCAAGATCATCGATACCACCGCGACCGAATACGGGATCGCCGTGAAGATGCCGATGTTCAAGACGCCCGTCACGCCAGCGGCCTTGATCAGGCTCGGCAGCCAGAAGGTCAACGAATACTGTCCCATCACGCAGCAGAAATAGATGAAGGCCATCAGCCAGATGCGACGATCGGCAAACACGGCGCGAATTGAACCGTGCGCAGCCTTGCCCTTACCATCGGCTTCGATGCGCTGTTCCAGCAACTGCTTTTCCGATTCGGTCAGCCAATGCGAGGCGCGGATGCTATTGTCGAGATAGAACAACACCGCTAGGCCCATGATGGCGGCAGGAATCGCCTCCAGCACAAACATCCATTGCCAACCGGCATAGCCGTATTTGCCCGAGAACGTTTCCATGATCCAGCCCGAAAGCGGACCGCCAATCAAGCCAGCCACCGGAATGGCGGCCATGAAGGTGCAGATCATCCGTGCGCGGCGCTCGGCCGGATACCAGTAAGTCAGATACAAGATGATGCCGGGGAAGAACCCGGCCTCGGCCACGCCCAGCAGGAAACGCATCGTATAAAACATCGTGGGCGTGGTCACGAACATGAACGCGCCTGAGATGACGGCCCAGGTGATCATGATGCGGGCGATCCACATCCGGGCGCCGACCTTGTGCAGCATGACGTTGCTGGGCACTTCGAACAGAAAATAGCCGAGGAAAAATACGCCGGCGCCGAGGCCGTAGACCGTTTCGCTAAATTGCAGATCGGCCAACATTTGCAGCTTGGCAAAACCGACATTGACCCGGTCGAGATACGCGACGAGGTAACACAGCATCAAGAATGGAATGATGCGCCACGTGACCTTGCGATAAACCCGGTCTTCTTCGCGCGCCTGATCGGATGCTTGAGCGTCGCTGCGCCCGCCCGGATGTGTCTGGCTGATTGTCATGCTTGTCTCCTGATTGGGATGGTAAAAATTTCACCGCGCCTGATTTTTATCGAACTATAAGATCGCCGGCAACTTGTATGAAATTTGTAGCTGTATATTATTTGTCTTTTTTTTGTATGTCAAGCTGTGTATTTGTATAATGGAGCGCACAAGAAATCAATGTCGATTCATTTGCACCCGAGGATATCCGCCATGGATCAAGCGCCCACTTTTACCCTGCCCCATTTTCCAGCAGAGCCTGCCAGCTTCGTTGCCGGTACCCTCGGCGTGCGCGTGGCCGACAAGCTGCGCCAGAAAATCTGTGACGATGCGCTCAAGGTCGGCACCCGGCTGCCATCGGAGCAAGCGATGGCGACCCATTTTGGCGTCAGTCGCAGCGTGATGCGCGAAGCGATCGCGCTGCTCAAGAGCGAAGGCATCCTCAACACGCGCAAGGGCAGCGGCGCCTTCATCTGCGCAGCAAGCGCCGAGCGCAATGACCTGGTTACCGAACAATCGGTGCAATCGCTGCTGAATCTGATCGAGGTGCGCGGCGGCCTGGAGTCCGAGATCGCGGCGCTGGCCGCATTGCGCCGCACGCCGGGCCAGTTGATCGAAATCGAACACGCGTTGCGCACCATTGAACAGGCAGTCGCATCCGGCGTCGATGGGGTCGAAGAGGATGTCCGGTTTCATCTGTCGATCGCCGAGGCCACCGGCAATCCGTACTGGCCGAAATTTGTCGAGATGTTCGCCCAGCCGATCCGCTCGGCGGTCAAGGTCACGCGCGCCAACGAGGCGCGCCGCCAGGATTTTTCGCAGCAAGTGCAAAACGAACATGAAAAGATCGTCGAGGCGATTGCCGCAGGCCAACCAGAACTGGCGCGCCATGCGGCGATGGAGCACATGCAGCACGCCGCCGAACGCGTGCGCCTGGCAGACCGCGAATTCTGGCGCGGAGACGGCGGCGCGCTGGCGCGCACGCTGGTGCAAGATCCGATCATGCACAAATGATTCATCAAGGGTGCGCAAGCATGGCAAGCACATGCCGGCAGCTTGAAAAATTGCATTAAATGCCATGTTTCACGCCCGGCGACGGCGATTTGGATTTGCGTTTAAGATGGGCGCACCCATCTCAAAGGATCAAACAATGACCAATACCAATCTCAATGATGCCGACCTGTTTCAGCCGGTGCAACTCGGTACGCTGCAACTGGCAAACCGGATCGTCATGGCGCCGCTCACGCGCAGCCGCGCCAAGGAAAACGACATTCCCGGCGATCTCGCGCTCGAATATTATGTGCAGCGCGCCAGCGCCGGCTTGATCATCGCCGAAGCGTCCCAAATTTCGCCGCAGGGCAAGGGCTATGTCTTCACGCCCGGCATTTACAGCGCGCCGCAAGTGCAAGCCTGGAAAAAGATCACCGATGCCGTGCATGAGGCCGGCGGCAAGATCTTCCTGCAACTGTGGCATGTCGGGCGCATTTCCCATCCCTCGATCCAGATCGGCGGCGTATTGCCGGTGGCGCCGTCGGCGATCAAGCCCGAAGGCCAGTCCTATACCAACGACGGTTTTGTCCCGATGGTGACGCCGCGCGCGCTGGAAACGAGCGAAATGGCGGGCATCGTCGAACAATATCGCAGCGCGGCGCAACACGCCAAGGATGCCGGTTTCGATGGCGTCGAGGTCCATGCGGCCAACGGCTATCTGCTCGACCAATTCTTGCGCGACAAGACCAACTTGCGCACCGATAGCTATGGCGGCTCGATCGAAAACCGCGCGCGCCTGTTGCTCGAAGTGACCGCGGCCGTGGTCAAGGTCTGGGGCGGCGACCGGGTCGGCATCCGCATTTCCCCGCTGAGCAACTTCGGCGACATCGCCGACAGCAACCCGCAGGCGCTGTTTACCTACGTCGTCGAACAGATCAATGCCTTCAACCTCGCTTATCTGCATGCGATCGAGGGCGACACCGGCGGCACGCGCGAAGTACCGGGTGGCTTCGATCTGCAGATCCTGCGCCGTCTGTTCAACGGTCTGTACATGGCCAACAATGGCTACGATCTGGATCTGGCCTTGGCCGCGCGCGCCAACGGCACGGCCGACCTGATCGCATTCGGTCGCCCATTCATCGCCAACCCGGATCTGGTGGCACGCTTGCTCGCCCGCGCGCCGCTGAACACGCCGGACCCTGCCACGATGTACGGCGGCGGCGCCGGCGGCTACATCGATTATCCGACACTGGCGCAATCCTGATAAAGGCAACGGCTGAACGCGTCAGTTCAGCCGTTGCCCAGCAATGAGCACCTCACGGCACCAGCGCGCTTGCGATCGGGCGCGCGCTGACGCCCAGATCTTGCCACAGCGCAGGATGACAAGTAAACAGCAAGACCTGATGCCGCTGCGATGCATCGAACAGCACGCGCTTCATTTGTTCGAGCCGACCGGCGTCGCTGTGCACCAGCGCATCATCCAAGATGATCAACGTCGGTCGTCCGGCTTCCTTCAACAGATCGGCGTAGGCCAGACGGCTGATCACGCCCATTTGCTCGCGCGCCCCGAAACTCATGCTACTGTAATGACCGGACTCGACAGTGCCGCCACCGGCGCGGGTCAAGTTGCCTGGAATTAAGTCGGCACCGATCTCGAGGGTCGCCTGCGGAAACAGCAACTGCAGATAACGCTGGACATGTTTTTGCAGCGGCGCCTGCAAGCGCCGGGTCAGCGCCTGCCGCTTCGCATCGAGCAAATTCAACAGCAAGTCGAGCGCTGCGGCGCGCAGCGCGAGTTCCTTCAGACGCCGCCCTGCGGCATCAAAGCGCGCACCCGCATCGAAGCGCGCCTCTTCCAGAGCCTGTGCGCCGGCTTCTTCAAGCCGGCCCTGCAATACCGTGATTGCGGTATGGCGCTCGCGAAACTGGCGCTCGCTTTGATCGGCGCTGCGCTTGAAGCGCTCAATATCCTGGAGCAAGATATCGGCCCGGGTGGCGTCGACTTCGCCCTGGCGAGCCGCTACCCGCAGCTGCAGCGCCGCGCTTTCGGCGCGCACGTTGAGCAAGCCCTGATTCGCTTCGCGCTGCCGCTCTTGCTGCTGCGGCGCGTGCAGCAAGGCCAGCAACGCGTCGCGCTCGCGCAGTGCGCCATCGTGTTGTGAGCGAGCCATCGCCAGTGCCAGCCTGGCATCGGCGTCCTGCCGCGATACCGTGTTCAAATGGTCGCTGGCAGATTGCTGGCGCGCCAGAGCCGGTTGCAGCGCCTCGGGCGGCGTGCCCGAGGCCGGCGCCAGCGCATCTTGCAGATCCTGCGCCGCCGTTTGCCTGGCCGTGTCATCGCCCAGTTCGGCCTGCAGCGCCGCGATGCCATCGGGAACCAGGGTCGCCAGCGTCTTTTCAACATGCGTCGCTTCCAGCACCGCCTGTTGGTGCTGCGTCTGACGCGCCTGCGCGTCGAGCCAGGAAGCGACGCCGATGCGCTGCAGCAGCGCCTGATGCGCGATCAGCAGCGCCGCCTGTTCGCGCGCGAGTTCGGCCAGATCGGTTCCGCCCGGGATGATCCGGAACTCGCCCACGCCCTCGATCTGCAACAGCGTGCCCGATGTGATCCATTGCTCGTCCTGGCCCGACAGCGCTTGACCGGCCAGCGTCACGCCCGCCGCCGGCAACAGATCGAATTGCAACCGGGTCGCCGCCGCCTGCTGCAAGATCCGCAATTCATCGAGCCGGCTCTGCTGCGTGCCCAGCAACGCGACATCGTTCTTGCCCAGCGCCGTGCTGCGCACCAGTTGCTGAAGTTCGATCAAGCGCAGCTGTGCTGCCTGGGCTTGATCGATGACGACCGTGCTGCGCGCAACACGCAACCTGGCCGCTTCGATCTGACGCGCCAGATCAAAACGCTGATCTTCCTGGCGCGACCAGGCCAGAGCGGCGCTGGCTGCATCATGGGCGGCATTGGCGGCATCCACCGTCACCGACCAGGCGGCAGAGGACTGATCCCTC
>CANFGA010000058.1 GCA_947446335.1 Oxalobacteraceae bacterium
GACGCTGGAAGCGACTTGTTACGCCTTGATGCAACTGAGCAATGAAGAGTCACGCTTGCAGCCCTTGATTGCCGCGTTCGATGGCTTCGTGGCGCAGCAATTGCACGCACTACGGCGCGCTTGATCGGCGCCTGGCGGCGAGCGCCGCAGCGATATCGAGTTGCACCGTGTCGCCAGGGGCAGGGTGCGCCAGTTCAGGCAGGCACAGCCCCACTTGCAGCCCGAGCAACGCCGCATTGCCGGACTTGATCTCGAGGCAGGCGTGAGCCCGGGCCGCAGTCCAGCGCCAGGGCCGCAGGCGTTCGACGATGCGCGTGATGTTGCCGGCGCGATCGATAAAAACGACATCGATCGGCCAGCGCATGAAGCAGGTGTGGATGCTGTCGCACGGCATGATCAGCAAACCTTGGCGCGCGCCGAGCGAGCGTCTTCCCAGCAGGCCGATGGCGCGGCTCCAGAAGTGGCGTGCTATCGTTATCTGCATCTCAATCGATGATCTGCGCCAGATGGCGTTCGATCTCGAACACGTGCACGTCGCTCTTGCCCAAGGCGCGCAGCGCCGCCGCCAGATCGTTCAGATAAGCGCGATTCGGGCCGCTCGGCCCGGTTGATCTGGCGATGTGGCGCGCGATGTCGAGTTCGGATGCCTCGCCCAGGAAGGCGTCATTGTCTTGCGCCGCAATATAGACCAGCCCTTCGCTGCTGCTGCCATCGTCAAAGGTGATGTTCGTTGCCAGTCTCAGATAGCCATTCTTTTCGCGCTGGTCGAGTTGTGCGAACACCGCTGGCGTGATCAGGTAAGCCATGCCATCGCACAAGGCATCAGGCTGGGCCACGATGGTGGCGACCCGTCCTGGCGCTTGCACCGTGCCGCGATGGTCGCTCGATCCTTGCCAGAAGCGACGCGCCCAGCCCCGGATGCTGGCCGGGCGGCGCTCGAGATAAGGAAAATCGGCCTTGAAGATCAGCGAGCCGTAACCGAACAGCCAGACGCTGTGATGAGCATCGAAGCGATCCATCAATTTGTTGCTTGCTGTCGTGTCTTGCGTCATGCGGGCCGATCCTGGATTGATTGGGTATGAGCATGGATTATAAATTGTGTGGCAGCGTTGCGCGCGAGAACGCTGCTGCGGCGGATCAACCTCGCGCTTGATCCTGCCAGGCAATCTGTCGGCATTTTTTACAGCCGCATGTCATCGTCTTCGCAGCGCGCCGTTGCTGTCTGCTGCGGCTTTTGCAACGCGTTGAATGTAAAGGGGGAAGCGTGCCATCGCCGTAGGTTGGCATGGGTAATGCTTGGGATTGGCTGGATAAACGCACAGTCCGCCAGCCAGTCTGGTCCATTTCTTATGCAAGGAATAACCGATGACCACGCCCAAGTTCTTTCCACGCCCGGAAGCGCATCCGATGAAGTGGGATGCGCTGATGTTGCCGCTCAAGCGTGCGGTGCGCGATCTGCTGGTTCGCATCGAAGGAGCGACTTCGACGCAACTTGCCGAAAGCGCGGTGATTTCCAATTGTTTTCTGGTCTACGGCCAGCGTGGTAGCGGCAAGACGACGGTATTGCTCAGTGCTAAGTACGCTTGCGATGATGCTCGCGCACGCAACAGGAGTTTCTTCGAAACCGAAAAAAAAATTGCAGAAGTCCGCGTCAACAGTATCCTGCCTGAAAGCCAGGATGTATGCCAACAGTCGTCGCTGCTTTTGCAGGATGTTCGTTATTGTATTAAACAGATCAATGGCGTCCTGTGGCTCGATGTGCTCGATCTGGAGCCTCTGTCGCCGCGCTCCAACTTGTTGACGACCGTTCTGACGCGCGTGCGCAATGGTCTTTGCAATGCTGGCCCGGACAAGCCCTCGTTCGAATCGATGTCGATCCTTGAGAATGGCGTCAACAGCGCGTATCAGAAGTTCAGTGTGCTGATCACGGATGCGGCCATCATGTGGGAGGAGGTCAACGAATCTGATACTCGAGCGCAAGCCAACCGGCGCGTTGATGCAGCCGATAAATATGCAAGGTTCAAGGCGCAGTTTCTGGATGCACTGAAGACTCTTTCTGAAGAGTTGGGCCGGCGTGACGGCAATCGGGACGCCTGCTATCGGATCATCTTGCCTATTGATAACATCGACCGCAGCACCGAACTCCTGCACAGTATCGTCAAACTGGCGCAGATGGTGTCCTGTCCCTATCTGTTGCTGCTGATGGCGGGCGACCGGCAGGACATAGATACCTTCCTGGAACGCGCTTACTGGAAGGAATTGATCCGCGTTGGCGAGGGCGGCGGCGGCGTTGGCAAGGCCGATATACACGGCGAAGATGAAACGCTGGTCATGGCCCGGCGCCAAGCGGCAGCAGCTTCCCACAAGCTGCTGCCGCCCGGCCATCGAATCGAGGTTCAACTTGTCGATCCGATGCAGACGCTGGCATTCCTGCCCATGAACAGGAAGGGGCAGCCGAACAAGACAATCGGCCAATTGTTTGAAGAGATCGAAGTGACGACAGCCCTCGCCGGACGAGAGAAAACTGAGGATGAGAGAATCTATTTTATCGATTTTTTTTATACCAAGAAATTCGTTGGCACCTTGATGAACGAGATCATGGAAACAGACCAGGGATCTCATCTGCAATATCTGACGACCGCCGCCAAACTCTGTTTGCGTCTGCCCGCGCGGGGCGTGCTCGACCTTTGGCAGCTTGCTTATTGGATTCGCTATGGTGATCCGACTGACAAGCTCCATCGGGCCGAAAAGATCGCCAGGACCATGTTGCGAAACAGTATCGCCGAGAGCGGTATGCCCAGTCAGATGGGGCGGTATTTGCAGGAAAAATTTATCCAGCGCAACCCAGCCGGAGGTACCATACTCGATTTCTATAGTTGCTCTGAGATGCTGGTACCGATTTGTTTAACCCATCTCTATTTTCAGTTTCGTTCGAAGCAAACACTCTTGATCAAAGGAAAAACCGACATAGAACGTGAACTGGTCAATCAGGAAGTAGTCCGATCTATACTTTTGGTTCGCCAAGCCAAAGTCATGGGCATGGATTTCATAATGAACAAAGGTAAAGGTAAAGAGGCCGAGTTAGAGAGGCTGCCGGACATCGTCGTTGGCTGGTTGAACGTGCTGCACGAAGCAGTTATTTGGGGAGATGTAGAATCCGTTGTCGTCGGACGCAACCCGATGAGGTTGAATAGATCTACCGTTAGACATGGTGAATATAACAGGCAGAAGCATGAAGATTGGCCAATGCCAATATGGGATACTTTGATTGAAAACGAGGTGTGTGAGCAATGCTGGGATTTTTTCTTGCACCATCTCGACGAAGGCGGAACCTTGTTCAACCAAGCCGTCCGGAGCGGATATTTGCCGCGGTTGCTGCTCGTTTGCTGGGTTGCTTGCGCGCTCCAGACGTTTTCGTTGTTTGCAAAAAAAGAATACAGACTTGAGGAGGCGATCTTCAACACGGTGAAGGAGCTGATTCGTAACGAAAAGAATCCTGGACAACTTTCCGGCGCCATCGACGAGGCTGAAAAAAAAGTATTGCTGTCCGGAGCCGAAATTTATGACAAGATATCAAGAAAAAAAGATTCCGATCTGAGGGGGGAACTTATTTGGCTAAAAGACGACAGGACGCTCCCGATCAGGGACTGGCTGGAGGAAGATTTGCCGTTGATGCTGCTGACCAATATCTATGTTCCGCTGGTTGGCGACTCGCAAGCCCGGGTTAATGCTGTTTTTGAGATTCTTTGCGATACGAATTTGGCGTACAACTGGCTAGCCGAGCACTATTATGCCGGTCAGCGGCCCGATGCCTGGAGCAACGTTGTCGATGCATCCAGCCGTCCAGGTCGCTGAGTCATGCTCCCGTCCGACCCATCGCCGTCCGCTGCTCCGCCACCGCGCCGCGTGCCCGAGCCTTTCCTGCGCGCCGAGGTATCGGCCTTTCCGCTTGGTAGCGAAGAATCGTTTCGTGCCTGTCTGATCGCGCTGGACCCGCAACTGGGCAGCAAGACCGGCTTGCTCTGGCGCGCGTGCGAGGACCATTTGGCGCCGCACACCGGTTGGTCGCTCGATCGTCTGGTCGCCGCGCGCGACCGGGGCTGGTTCGGGCCGGACTTGCGCGGCGGCGGCCAGCCGGTCGCCATGCTGGCCTACCTGCGCGCGCTGGCCCGCAGCCACTTGATTCCACGCGCCGGTGTCACGGGAATAGAGGAAAGCACCGACCTCAGTGCGCTCGACGCGGCCGACCATTACCGCTGGCTGACGCTGACGTTGCCGGAAGACTTGCTGCTGGGTGCGCTCGGTGTCGAGCCTGCGCCGATGCGCGTCGATGTCGATCCGCCGTTGCTGGCGCGTCGCTTGCTGGATCTTGGTGTGGCTGAAATCCACCAGCATGTCGGCGGCTCGATGGACTTTCCGCTGCTATGGGCGTCGGCGCTGGCGGCGATCGTCAGCGCCGATGTCCCGGAGAATGCATTGGACAGCCCCGGAGCTCCTTTGTCCGGTGGCCAGCAGTTGGTGCGATGGCTGCTGGTCGCTGGCATCGCGCGTTGCGTGTTGGCAGAGCATCTGATCCGCAAAGGCGATGATCTGCGTGCCTTCGTGTACGATACCTTTCTCGATCCGAAGTCGAACTCGGCGTGCATCGTATGGACGCCACGCAGGCGCGCGACGCTCGCTGCCGTGTTCGATGCGCTGGCGAGCGCCGATGACAAGCATTTGCCCGCGATTGAAGCACTGCGCGATCTGTATTGCGACATGCATCCGACGGCGCTGACCTTCGTCGATGCGCCGTTGACCAGCGTGGACGACGCCTACGAGCGCTGCGATCCAATCGCCGTGCGGCTCGGCTTGCACGGCAGGAATGCTGGA
This sequence comes from Oxalobacteraceae bacterium, assembly GCA_947446335.1. Lineage (GTDB taxonomy): Bacteria > Pseudomonadota > Gammaproteobacteria > Burkholderiales > Burkholderiaceae_D > Janthinobacterium. The sequence continues at coordinate 4,873 of CANFGA010000058.1, forward strand.
GAACGCTGGCTGTTGCGCCACGCGTTCACCTATCTCGATGTCGATGCGCGCCCATCTGGCTGTGTGTACGGCGAGGCGCAGCAGCAAGTCGACGGGTATTTCTCACTCATTTTCTGGCAAGTGGTGCGCATCCGCTGCCAGTACTATCGCACAGTGGTACAACGGCCGCTCACTGGCGGCTTGCAATGGTTCATCCGCTTCTATGAACGGATCGGAAAATTGATCAAACCGCTGGATCCGATCCTGGCCCAGGTGTCTTTCAAGGTGGCCGGCGGCGGACACCGGATCCGGGCGCTGGAGATGCGCACCACGCTGGACGATACGCCAATCGCTGTCGGCGAGTGGGTGCTGAGTTTTCTGCAATCGTGGCGCCGTGTTCTGGCAGAGACTTCCGGGGCGATGTTCGAGCCGGAAATGGGGCTCATTTTTCATTTCGTCAAGACGCGCGACGCCAATCGCAACTGGTCGAATGGTGTGCCGAAGGCATTTTGGTCAGAAACCTTGTCGGAGCCAGTCAAGCAATGCGAAGTCGATGTCGCGCGCGGTCGCTTCGTCGACTATTTTGACCAGCAATGCCGCAAGACGCGCGCGCTGAGCGAGCTGATCAAAGCAGTTCCTTCTTGTTTGTGGGTGATCCGCGGTCTCGACGTCGCCACTGACGAACTCGGGGTGCCGACCTGGGTCATGGCGCCGCTGTTTCGCCATCTGGTCGACACCTCGGCGCGCGCCTCCGGATTGGAGCAGGGCCTGGCGCCGCTGAGAGTGACCGCCCATGCCGGTGAAGATTTCAGGCACTTGTTGGAAGGCATGCGGCGCATCTACGAGCAAGTGTACTATGTTCTGGGCAGTGGACGCGGGCGCCTCGGTCATGCGATTGCGCTGGGTGTCGAACCCCGATCGTGGGCCGAGTCGGTCGGCTCGGTGCTGATGCCGGCCGAAGAGCGCTTGTGGGATCTGGTCTGGGAGTGGCGCTTGTATGCGCGCTATCGGATCCAGGCCGAGTTCATTGCGTCTGCTCCGGCCGGGCGCGGCGAAGTGCTGCTCAACAAGGTGCGCGAATTGTCGGACTGGATCTATGGCAAACGCGGCTACCGGATCGAGGAACTGGCCGAAGCCCATCACGTGCTGCATCGTTTTCTGGTGCCGCCATATTCCAGCATCCCGGCCATCGATGGCGGCCATGATGTTTTCTTGCGCGCGGCGCGCAGCATCAAGTGGGGCAGTTACCAGGGCCGCGTCCATTTTCCGCGCCGGGTCGGCCAGATACTCGAAGCCTATCTGGAAGATGAAGCCACTTTCATAAGGGGGCAGCGCTTGATCGATGTGCCGGTGCGCGCAGACGAGGTGCAGGCGCTCGATGCAGTGCAACATGCGCTGCGGCGCGGGGTAGCACAGCGCGGCATCGTCATCGAGGTCAATCCGTCGAGCAATCTGTTGATCGGCGATTTGCTCGACCTGCGCAATCATCCCATCCTCAGGCTCAATCCCCCGCTTCCCGAGCCGGGCGCACCGCCGCCGGTAGCGATCGCGCTGGGCTCCGACGACCCGTTGACCTTCAGCACCGAATTGCTGCGCGAATACACCTTGCTGCACCAGGCGGCCTGCGCTGCGGGTTACCCGGAGCGCGTGGTGCACGAATGGCTGGAATCGATACGCCGCACCGGCATGGATGCACGCTTCACGCTGGCCTGGCAACCCAGCGCAAAGAAGAAGGTCGATATCTTGATCGATACCATGGGCCGCTACCTGCATCAGCGCGGCCAGTGCTAGCCTGTTTTTTTTACCACCTTGATGGTCGTCGCGTTGGATGCGCCGCCACCCGGCGCAGGATTCAAGACATCGACTGTCAGTATTCCTTCCTGTTGGACATCCTGGGGCAGCAGCGTCGCTGTCAATGTGGTGTCATTGGCAAACAGCGTCGTTCGCTCCGCACCGTTGATGCGCAGGATCGATCGCTTGGTGAAACCGGCGCCGGAGATCCGGACATTCAGATTGGTCGTCGCTTGCGTCAGATACTGCTCTGCCACATCGTTCAGAATCGGCACCGGCTGGCTCAGACTGTTTGCACGCTGCGCATCGCCGCCGTTCGGGTCGGTCCGAAACAGCGCATTGAAAACCTCGCTCAACTTGTCGATCGCTTGTCTCGAGAACAGACCGACCATGGCAGAGATCGCCACGATTCCATGCAGGTTCAGGCTGCCCACTTTCGCGTCGCCGTTCCCGTTCACGGACAGCAAGCCGCCGCGCAAGAGCAGGTAGAAAATCAGGGACAGCGTCATCGCGATGAAGGGCTTCAGGATGTACCACCAGATCCAGCTTTTGACGAGCTCCCGATTGCCCACGTAATCGCTGAATGACATCGCAGTGTAAATGAAGCTGCCGAGCCCTCCGGCCAGCATGACGACCAGCATCAGGGTGACGTCCATCGTGACGCGGAAGCACCATGGACTCGCCATCAGGCAAACCTGACGTAGCTCGTTGCCTGGTGTTGCTTGTGTGAAGGATGAGGGCCACAGCGACAAGAAAAGGTAGCTCATCAATAGTATCAATACTAGCAGCGCCAGGCCCAATCTCCTTATCTGCGCTGCGCTCGCATATTCTTCATTTTTTTGCAGCGACGCATTCGACGGGCCATTGGCCTGGTCGATTCGATGGTTGTCATCGCCCTGTAGCATGTTCTTGCTCCTGCGTTGTCATATTGACTCTGTTCTGGCGTCGTCAGAGAAGCCCAGCTCAAGCCAGGCCGGCTTTTTCCAGAACCGGTTGCCAGCGTTCCTGGGCGATTTTCTTGAATCCGCCCGGTTTCGGGTGCAATTCATTGGCCCAGTCTTGGCTGGCCAATGTGCCGCGGCTATCGACGAGCAGCAGATGGGCCGGATCGCTTGTGGTGATTGCGCTCAGCATGGCGGAAAAGGCGTCGATCAGATACTTGACGCATGCCTGCTGCAGCGTTGGCGCGACCTTGGCATCGATCAGCGCCGGCTGCAGCCAGGCTTGATGACCCATCGCACTGCGCCCATCCGGTATCGCATAGTCATAGCTGTGCATGACGATCTTGCAATCGAGCGAGGTGCGGGTGTAGACGCGCCCGATCAGCGTGCGGTAATGTTGATCCATGTTGTACAGAAAGTCGGGCAAGCCGCTGGCGCTGGCATTGAAGCATGCCTCGGCCGACTGCGCGTTCGAGCAATCGAGATTGAGCAGCGGACGCATGTCGTTGAAGCCGGCAAAGTCGTTGCCGCCGCCGCTGATGAATACGGCCGAGAGACCGTCGCCATAGATGCGCAGTGCCTGGTCGACGCTGCGCCGGTATTTTCCTTCGACATAGTCAAACGCTTCGGCGCCATTCATCCCTTTGACCAGGATGACATGCCCCTTCGATGCCACTACCGGGCCAAGCCGGCTGATCAAACTGCCGCCGGCAAATGGATACCAGAACCATGAATCGCCGATTGCCAGGATGGATGGCGTCGCGCCGGCGCTGTCCAGCGCAGCTTCACTCCAGTAGACATTCATGCTTGCAGCTCCTTAGTCGCATCATCAATGACAGCGTCGCGCATGGTTGGTTGCAGCCTTTGATCTGTCATAAATGTTCAGGCGATCACTCACTTCAAACTCAAGGTCAACCGCACGCAAGTTCGATGTGAACAATGCGCCCCATCAGCGAGGAAGCGGACCGGTCCCAGGCTTGTTGCATGACAAATACGAATACCTTGCCGCAACAAGCTGTTTTTTCAGCGCTCATATCGAAGGAGTTGGCATGGCTAGCCCGCAGCTTGAACTGACCGAGTTCGCACCTTGTTTTCGAAGTTGCCAGCCCCGTTTTGATCAGGAGAAGGATTGGATGCATAGAATTTTTGAATTGCGGTTTCAAGTCTATTGCCAGGAGTGTGGTTTTCTTGCGCCGTCCGATTATCAAGATGGCCGCGAAATTGACAAATATGACGCCAATGCCGTGCATTTTTGTGCGTTCAATGCCCGCGATGAACTGGTCGGCTATGTGCGACTGGTTCGCCCTGTCGCATCGGAGAAGTTTCCGTTTCAAATGCATTGCCCCAGCTTGCTGGACGGCATCACACTGCCGGAGCCATCCCAGTGCGTGGAAGTGAGTCGTCTGATGGTGCGCCAGGACTACCGGCGCCGGCGCGGCGATATCCTGGCAGGGGTCAACATGGCCAGCGCAAGCCCTGATCAGGAGCATGAAAAGCGCAGCACCTCGCCCCAGATCCTGTTGAGCTTGTATCGTCAGATCTATACCTTCAGCCGCAACGCCGGCATACGCTACTGGTATGCGGCGATGGAGCCGTCGCTGGCGCTGGTGCTGACCCGGATGAACTTCGGCTTTCGCCAGATCGGTCCTTTGATCGACTATTACGGTCCGGTCGCGCCTTACCTTGCTGCCGTCCACGACACCGAACTGGGTCTGGGCGCAGCCAATCCGGCGCTGCTGGCCTGGATGCAAACGCCAGAGGCCAGTTGTTGCTAACCATATATATGCATTGCGCCAGAACAGGGCAGCGTGCCAGTGTCGGGAATTTTTACAGTATTCAAAATAATCGATTTCATCGGCGCCGGATTCGATAGTCCTGTTTTCCAAGGCATTGATTTAAAAAAGATATTTTTTTAAAAAAAGCATGGTTCGATTTTTGCATGGATCGATATTCAGGGATCAATTGTAAAGTCAACCCATCACCTTGGAGGCCATCATGAATTTCAGTAAAACGCTTGTCGTCGCCGCTGCAGCGGCTGCGGTTTTCAACGCCGGAGGTGTGCTTGCGATGCCTCTGGGCTCTGTCTCTGGCGCGGTCGAATTCAAGCTTTCCGGAGTCACGACGGAATTTTTCACCCAAGCCAACACGAATGAATCGACCTGGGGGGTGGGCAATATCACGCAGATCACGACCCCCACCAGCGCAGGCGCCACCGCGCTGTGGAACTCTGGCGAAGGCGGGGACTATCTGGGCTACATGTTGTATGGCATTGCCGACTTGAGCAGTTCTGGCGCGAGTCCGAATCTGAATCTTTACAACGTTGGTGCAACAGGAACTGGTTGCGGTTTGCTATGCAACAGCATCTACATCGACCTGTTCAAGCGTGCGACGACACCTTCCTGGACCACGCCGAGCCTCCGTAGTGGCCCCGGCGGCGGTTACAACGCCTATCCTGGCGTTTCCACGCCGAGCCTGTGGTTGCGGTTGCAACTGATCCCCGGGATCGTCGCCAACGATACGAGTACGATAGGAATCGACGAGGGGACCACGGCGACGCTGGCGCAAACCCTGACCGCGTTGACGCTGCCTGCTTCTGGTGGCGGAACTTTCTACGCCAATGTCATCGGCGGTTCAGCCATGAGTTCCTACAATACTAACGGTTTCACCACCTTGCTGAGCACTTCGGCTGACATGTACGGCATTTTTGACTTGAGAAATAACACGACGGGCGCCGCTGCTACCTGCAATCCGATATCGACCGATTGCTTCTTTGGCTTGATCCGCGATCCCGTATCCGCCAATGCGATTCCCGAACCGGCATCGATCGCCTTGTTGGGGCTGGGCTTGCTGGCCATGGGCGGTGCAAGTCTCGGTCACCGGCGCCAGAGCTAGGCTGATCTCCACTTTGCCGGAATGGCTGCCGATATTCCAGCCGATCCGGCAGTGATCTTCCACGCTGCCTGGTGGCAGCAAGCCACTCCAGGATCAGGCCGAGGCATCGATAATCCTGGTCTGGTGGCTCTTGAAACTATGGATGATCAATTCGGGCGCCGAGGGAACCGGATTGCCTGCCAGCACATCATGGATCATCGAGAGCGCCATGGCGGCGATCGTGAACCTGCCGACCGCGACCTGCGATGCAGGGCAGGGCTTGCCATCTTTCATCATGGTCAGCACTTTACTCACTTGCAAGACGACCTCGCGATCGAGATGGGGTGCGATGCGCTCGATGAACGAGGCGAACACGTCGGCATAAGAGGGAGCGCTGATGGCGGCCGTGCTCGCTGCCGCGATGTCGGGCGCCATGATGTCGCCCAGCGTCAGGCCGCAGTCGGTTGGAAAATACC
>CANFGA010000059.1 GCA_947446335.1 Oxalobacteraceae bacterium
CGGTCGCACACGTGGCACCCGGGCGCAAAGGTGAAAATCGCGCCAGGCCAAAGTCGTCGTCGGCCAGGAGCGAGCCCGGTTGATAAGAGCCAATGTCGCCGGCCAGCACCAGAACGTCGATGCCGGGGGCTAACTGGGGCTGGAAGTCGGGGTACCGTTCCAGATGAAGGTCGGAGAAGAGCTGTATGCGCATGGCAGCAGTATAAACGCAGTACCAACGCAGTACCAACGCAGTACCAACGCAGTACCAACGCAGTACCAAAGCAGCGCGCAAACATTGCCGCCAGGATTGCCTGCTGCGCTTCAGGAGCGCAGCAGCAGACGCCGTTCGAGCGGCTTCACCAGATCGCGCCCGCGCAAGATATCCATCCAGCGCAGCGGGATCGCATCGAATCCGAAATGGATGCCAGCCAGACCGCCGGCGATGCAGGCGGTGGTGTCGGTGTCGTTGCCCAGCGCAATGGCAGCCTTGACGATCCCGGCAAAGGTCGATTCCTGACAAGCGCTTCTGGCCGACCAGAGGCTATCGACGACATGGCTGGAACCTTGCGGCGCTGCCGTTTTGGCCGCCAGGACCAGCTCCAGCGCCTCGGCATGGGCCCCGGCATAGGACGGCGCGATATAGATCGCAGCCAGTTCCTCTTCGGCGCACTGCCAGGCGTCGTTCATGGTCCGATGTTCGAGCAGACGCCGTGCCACCAGCAGATAGAGGGCGCAACAGACCTGGGATTGCGCATGGCCATGAGTCGGCATCGATTGGGCATGGGCCAGCGCAACCAGATCGGCGTCGCTGCCACGGTGCCACAGCGCCAGTGGCAGCGCACGCATCAAAGCACCGTTGCCATTGCTGTCGACGTCATCAGGTCCGGCCGCTTCCGGCGCCATGCCATTTTTCAAATTGTCGAAGGCGCGGCTGGTCTGGATCCCGATGTCGAATACGCGGCCATCGACCGCCATGTAGCCACGGCTTGCCCAGTCGAGGAATTTGGCCGCCAGATTGGGCAAATCAAGGCCGTCGACTTCCAGCAACGATGCCAGCAGGCAAAGCGCCTGAGCACCGTCGTCCGACCAGGTACCTGGCTTCACGCTGGGATGCGCGCGCCGGAATCGGGCCGGCGGATACATGTCGATCAGGTCGCGCGGCGGTATCGCTGATGCAGGGTGAAATTCATAAGGCACACCCAGCGCATCGCCGATCAGCAAGCCGTACAGACCACCTTTCAGGCGGTTGCTTTCATTCATGGGGAAACGGCAATCAATTCAAGACAGACAGTGAAAAAGGATGGCAACAGCCAGATGGAACAGACTCCGGGGCAAGTATTGTACCTATTCATTTGCCAGGATGGCAATTTTTCCAGAAGCAGTGCCGACAACGCAACGATAGGCGTGCGGCAGTGCCGGCGAGCGTCGCATATACTCAAGGGCCGAGCAAGTCAGAATTGGTGCGCCTCCGCAGACTTGAGGCGGCCTCATATTGAAACAACGCTTCACCTTGAACGACAGGACAGATACAACACCCATGGATCAATGGACAGAATTATACAAAGAAGTGAGCCTGATTGCGAAAACAGAATTGGGCCGCATCGCGGCGACCGCCTTCATCACGGCAGTCACCATGCTGGGCATGAAGCTGTTGCAAAAACGCGCCAGACTGGCCTCGATTGCCAATCTGGACATGGCGCGCCATCGGCGCAATTTTGTGCTGGCCAAGAACCTGGTCTTGATCACCGCGGTGGTCATCGTCGGCACGATATGGGCGTCGAAAATTGCCGGGGCAGCGCTGTCGCTGGCGGCGGTCGCCGGCGCCGTCCTCATTGTCAGCAAGGAATTTCTGGCCAATTTGCTGGGCGGCATCATGCTGGCGATCTCCAAACCCTACGGCATCGGCGACTTCATCCAACTGGAAGGCATTTCGGGGCGCGTGGTCGACTCCGACATGCTGGTGACGACGCTGGCAGAAACGCTGGAAAGCCATCAAATGACAGGCAGGTCGGTCTCGCTGCCGCATTCGCTGCTGCTGGTGCGACCGGTGCGCAACCTGACCGCTACCGGCAACTTCATGATCAACATCATGACGATCGCGGTGTATCCGAGTGAGGATTTGCTGGCTCAGGAAGCGGCGCTGCTGAAAGCGGCAGAAACCGTGTGCGCGCCGTGGCTGGCCGAGGCTGACCGGCATTTGCGGCGCGTGTCGTCGCATGAACTGGTCGATCTGCCCTCGGCCCAGCCGGAGATATTGATTCAGTTGAACAGTGCGCTGGAATACACGATGGCGCTGCGCTATTGCTGCAGGCCGAACGACCGGGTTCAAGTCGAACAGTCGGTGCTCAGGATCTATCTGCGCACGCGCACGCCCTTCAATGCACCGATGATCGCACTATAAGTTGCTGTGCGACCATTTTTTCATCCTGATGTTGACTAAAAGCAAGTTCAGGCAAAATCGGTCGGGCTAACATGCATGCTGCTGCAGAGAAAGAACTGCCGGCACGATCACCACTTCCCAACCGCCGAGGAACGATGCATGAATAGTCAGACAGAAAACACAGCCCCCCAGGAACAGGCCACGCATCTGATATTTTCCGGGCACAGCCTGTACAACCCGTGCCGGCTGCTCGATACCTTGATCGAGCAACTCGGTCTGAAAAACGATGCGGCGCTCGCGCGCGCGCTCGAAGTGGCACCGCCGATGATCAGCAAGATCCGGCACCGGACGTTGCCAGTCGGTGGCGCAATGCTGATCCGGATGCATGAAATATCGGACTTGAACATCGCCGATCTGCGCTTGCTGATGGGCGATCAGCGCAAGAAGTTTCGCATCAGCGACAAGCAGTTCAAGCCGAAAAAGTAAGCTCGTCGGTCTGCTCCAGAATTGCGGAGCAAGCTGCGTCGGTCGCATCGATGCTGCAGTCGCGGCGCTCGAACGAGGATGGATTGGGCAACAGGCGGTGCAGCGTGGCTGCGATGCGCTGCAATTCCTCGGCGCCGTCTTGCGCATCGTCGCTGGTATCGTTGATGCAAAAGAACAGTATCTTGCCGAACTCGTCGACCAGGGTTTGGAACTGCTGCTCTGCATCGGGCGCACCGCTGCTGACATAGAGCGGATCGAGTCCCAGAATGGCGGCACGCCCGGTATGCAGCATCCAGCGCGGCACCAAGTCGGGCAACAGCGGCGGCACCCGCCACGAGCGGAAAATCGTCTGGCGCACCTGGTGAAACAGTTCGGGAGCAGCTTGCTCGAGTTCATGCAGCACGCTTTTGAGCATCGGCCGCGGCGAATGCGCGAAAATGCGTGGCGCATGCCGATACTGCGGATAGCGCTGCGCCAGCCATTGCTTGGACAAGACCGAGGCATTGACCAGCGCCGTCTCGTTCGGTTGCAGTGCATCGTAATCGGGCACCGCCAAAGTTTCCTTGAATACTGCCACACCCTCGTCGCCAAACCACAGCGCGGGATCGACGTCGGCCCCGAAAAAAACATCGTCGTTGAGATAAATGAAGCGCTCGGCCAGGCCGGGGATGTGATGCAAATACGATTCGATATGACCCGAATCGAACACCGGTAATGCGTGCGCGGGCATCAGATCGCGATGATCGATCAGCGTCAGCGCATCGCTGGCCTGCAGCCAATCTGGCACCTGGCCATCGGTGACCAGATAGACATGGCCATGCCCCGGATAAAACTTTTCCAAAGCGCGCAGGTTGAAGCGCAATTCGCCATTGTCGCGGTAGCGTCCGGCCACGTTGCCGTAGCGCGCCAGATCGTCTTCCTGCTGAGCAGCCCAGCGCAAAAACGCCAGCTGGCGCTTGTGGCGCCAGACCGGATCGGCGCCGTTGACCCACAGGTAGACGATGTCGACCCGTTCATCGACCGAGGCGGCCATCAGCATGGCGCCAACACCCTGATGCACGTACTGCCTGTTTCCAGTGTCAACATGTTTATCGTTCTATCTCTTTATCGTTCTATCTCTTGTTTTGCTATCGATGGCTCGCTCAAGCCTTCTTGGCCCAGACCATGCACCAGCCCTTGGCGTTGACTTGTTTGCCGCCCAATGCACCGCAAGCGCCCCACGGTTCACCGGCCTTGCCCATGTACAGCTGGCAGTTGGCGCAGTTGTGGCCAGCAACATAGGCTGGATACTTCTTCGCGTCCACCTTGGTGGCGTCGTGCTTGTAGCCAAGCCCGACTGCTGCAGGATCGGTCTCGGCCACTTTCACGGCAGGGGCTTGGGCTGAGGCGAGGCGCGTTGTCGCCAGTGCGACGGTTGCGACGGGAATGACATGAAAGATGAAATTGCGGCGGGTAGTCATGGTATTTCCTTCTAGTGACAAATGAAGCAGAGGAGTGACAGAGTAACTTCATGGTGCGCTGAAAAATTGCGCATTGGAATATTACATTGACACATTAGTCCAAAAATTCTGTACTGTCCATATGTTGAACCGGTAAAATGAAGGTATTTTCAGTTCAAGCTCGGTTCAATAATGATGAATATTCTCCTTTCCCCACCCGATGCGCTGGTCGCGCCCGAAGCCGAACCTGCTGCATACCGCAGCGGCGCTGCTGCGCGGCTGGCCGGCGTTCCGGTTGAAACGCTGCGCGTATGGGAGCGCCGCCACGGCGTGACCGCGCCGCAGCGTTCGATGCACGGCCAGAGGCTCTATTCGTTGACCGAAATCAGGCGCCTGAGTCTGATCAAGCAATTGGTCGACCATGGCAACCAGATCGGCGCGATCGCCCAGCTTCCCGACGAGCAATTGACATCGATGCTCGGCGTCGCGCGCGCACAACTGCCAGGTCCGGCAGCCACGGCGCAGGCACCGCTGCGCGTGGCTCTGGTCGGCCAGGCGCTGGCGCTGCGCCTGATCGATTGCTGGCGCCACGGCGTCGATATCGTCGCCAATTGCAGCAGCGTAGCGGGCGCGGCCAAGGCGCTCGATGCCATCGTCGCCGATGTCGTCGTGATCGAACTCGGCGAGATGACGCAGCCGTCGCTGCCATTGATTTCAAGCATCAAGGATGCGGTCGGTGCCAGCGGCGTCGTTGTCTTGTACCGCTTTTGTTCCAGTATCACCATCAGGCAATTGCGCGAGGCTGGCCACGTCGTGGCACACGCGCCACCGGACGCCGCTGAAATCGCCTTGTTGTGCCACTCCGCCGTGGCGCACCGGGCCACGCGGGCAGTGCCGCTCCAGTTGCCAGGCGCCATCCCGGCCAGACGCTTCGACGATCAGGCGCTGGCACAGCTGGCCCTCATGAGCACCAACGTCGCTTGCGAATGCCCGCGCCATCTGGCGGAGATCTTGCTGACGGTAGCGAGCTTCGAGCGCTACAGCGCGCAATGCGAGAGCAGCAGCGTGGCTGATGCGGCGCTGCACCGCCACTTGCAGCACAGCGCGGCGCAAGCGCGGGTCTTGCTCGAAGATGCGCTCGAGGAACTGGCACGCAGCGAAGGATTGCACCTGGCCTGACGTGCAACACTGCCTGGCAGCGAGCGCTGCCGTGTGGCGTTGATCCGGTGTTTCAGATACCATGCAGTCGCGACAAACTGACGCCAGGGGCCAGGAGCCCGGGTATAGTTGGCCTGGCCCATCAAGCCGAGCCAGGAAGCAGGAGTGACATGTCGATCTGGCCTTGGCCCGGTTAATCAACCAACCACGGGATTTAAATGCATGTAATACCAATGAATCGGGCGCCATCGCAGGCCGCTCCGGTGGCGCTGTGGCGCCTGGCGGCATCGCTGCTGGCCTTGACTGGCGCGCTGGCCGTTGGCGGCGCCGATGCATTCGGCTTTGCCGATGTCGCGCAACAAGCGAAGAAACTGGCGCAGAGCGACTACAAGAAGCCGCCCACCAATTTGCCCAAAGCCGTGGAAAACCTCAGCTACGACCAATACCGCGATATCCGCTTCGATGCCACAAAGTCGCTGTGGCGCAATGCCAAGCTGCCGTTCGAAGTCGCTTTTTTTCATCAGGGCTTGTTTTACGATCATCCTGTGACGATCAATGAAATCGTCGGCAACCGGGCCCGCGAGCTCAAGTTCGATCCGCACGCATTCAATTACGGCAAGAACGAGATCGATCCAAAACAATTGAAGGGCCTCGGCTTTGCCGGGTTTCGCGTGCACTACCCGCTCAATGCCAAGACGTACAAGGATGAAGTCCAGGTATTTCTGGGCGCAAGCTATTTCCGTGCGCTCGGCAAGGGACAGGTCTATGGCATTTCGGCGCGCGGCCTGGCGATCGATACCGGGCTCAATTCGGGCGAGGAATTCCCCCAGTTTAGCGAGTTCTGGCTGGAACGACCCAAAGCGAACGCCAAGCAATTGACGATTTACGCGCTGCTCAATTCGCGCCGCGTGACCGGCGCCTACCGCTTCGTGCTCACGCCGGGCAGCGAGACCGCAGTCGATGTCAAGGCCCAGTTGTATCTGCGCTCGAATGTCACCACGCTGGGCATTGCGCCGCTGACCAGCATGTATTTCTTTGGCGAAAACCAGCGCTCCGAGATCGCCGATTACCGGCCCGAAGTGCACGATTCGGACGGCCTGTCGGTGTACTCCGGTACCGGCGAGTGGCTCTGGCGTCCGCTGGTCAATCCGAAGCGCTTGCTGGTGACCTCGTTCGGGCTGGACAATCCGCAAGGCTTTGGCATGATGCAGCGCGGGCGTGCGTTCAGCGACTACGAAGACCTGGAAGCGCGCTATGAAAAGCGACCCAGCGTCTGGATCGAACCGAAAGGAAAATGGGGCAAGGGACGCATCGAACTGATCCAGATTCCGACGCCCGATGAAACCAATGACAACACGGTCGCATTCTGGGTGCCCGAAGCGATGCCCAAGCCGGGCCAACCTTATGACATCAGCTACAGGATGCTATGGCAAAAGGAAAAGGAAACGCGCCCTCCCCTGTCGTGGGTGACGCAAACCCGGCGCGGCCACGGCTATACCCGCACGGCCGATGACAGCATCGCGCTGATCGTCGACTTCGAGGGTCCAGCGCTGAAGAAATTGCCACTCGATGCCAAGCTCGAAGCCGTCGTCAGCGCCGATGCCAACGGCAAGATCATGGCCACCAATGCCTATCGCAATGATGTCACGGGCGGCTGGCGCATGACGGTGCGGATGAGCCGCAGCGACCAGGCCAAACCGGTCGAATTGCGCGGCCACCTGCGCAGCGGCAGTGCAACACTGTCGGAAACCTGGAGTTACATATTATCGCCAAACTAAGCATCGCCCCAGCCAGCGAGCCAGACGCTTGCGCCGCTTACCTCGAGCGTCTGCCGCTGACGCAAGAGCAGCGTCACACCCTGCAGCAGGCAGCGTGCGCCGCGCCGCAGCCACAACTGGCGATGCGCGCGCTGCACGAAGCGCTGGGCGGCAGCAACGGCGGCGACAATCCGGCCCACGGCTCGGTCGCGCAGCGTCTGAAACTGGCCGGAATCGAAATCGACCAGGACCACCGGGTGCACACCGCGCCGCCGATCAACCGGATTTCGATGGTGCCTCAGCCATGGGGTTCCTTGAATCTGCTGACGCGCTGGTTTCAGAAGCTGCGCGGCAAGTCTGCGGTGCACACGCTGCGCCACGGACCACCCGAGGCGGATGCACCCGATCCGCTCGGCTACCGCCCGCAAGGCGGTGGCTGGCGCCGGCTGATCCTGATGCTGCTGATGTTCGGGCAAACTGCGCTGGCCACGTATTTCATGAGCACGGTGTTGCCCTACAAAGGCGAACATGTACTGGAAATGGCAACGCTGGTGCTGTTCGCCACGCTATTTTGCTGGGTCTCGGCCGGATTCTGGACCGCGATGGCCGGTTTTCTGGTGCTGCTGCGCGGGGGCGACCGACATACGATTTCAGCCACCGATGGCGGGCAGACCATCGATGCGGCAGCGCGCACCGCACTCATCATGCCAATTTGCAATGAAGACGTGAACCGCGTCTTCGCCGGCCTGCGCGCCACCTATGAATCGGTGCAGCGCAGCGGCACGTTGCAGCAATTCGATTTTTTCATCTTAAGCGACAGCAACGACCCGGACCTGTGCGTGGCCGAGCTCGATGCATGGAACCGGCTGTGCCAGGCGGTGGATGGCTACGGCCACATCTTTTACCGGCACCGGCTGCGGCGGGTCAAGCGCAAGAGCGGCAATGTCGACAATTTTTGCCAGCGCTGGGGCAAAAATTACCGCTACATGATCGTGCTCGATGCCGATAGCGTGATGAGCGGCGATTGCATCACCAAGCTGGTGCGGCTGATGGAAGCCAATCCCGGCTCCGGCATCATCCAGAGCGCGCCGCGCGCCTCCGGGCGCGACACGCTGTATGCGCGGATCCAGCAATTTTCATCGCGCGTCTACGGCCCGCTGTTTACCGCAGGATTGCATTATTGGCAATTGGGCGAATCGCATTACTGGGGCCATAACGCGATCATCCGCATGGCGCCGTTCATGCGCCACTGCGCCCTGGCGCCACTGCCAGGCAGCGGCGCGCTGGCTGGCGAAATCCTGTCGCACGATTTTGTCGAGGCGGCGCTGATGCGGCGCGCCGGCTGGTCGGTCTGGATCGCCTACGATCTCGATGGCAGCTTCGAAGAAATGCCGCCCAACCTGCTCGACGAACTCAAACGCGATCGGCGCTGGTGCCACGGCAACCTGATGAATTTTCGTCTGTTCACCGCGCCCGGCATGCATCCGGTGCACCGCGCGGTGTTCGCCACCGGTGTCATGGCGTATCTGTCGGCGCCGCTGTGGTTCATCTTCCTGGCGCTGTCGACCGGCATGCTGGCAGCGCACGCATTGATCGTGCCGGAGTATTTCACCGAACCGCGCCAACTGTTTCCGATCTGGCCCGAATGGCATCCGGAAAAGGCACTGGCCCTGTTCACTGCCACCGCCACGCTGCTGTTCTTGCCGAAAATTCTGAGCGCATTGCTGGTTTGCCTGCAGGCACCGAAAGACTATGGCGGGCGCCTGAAAGTCATGTTCAGCGTGCTGATCGAAATGGTGTTTTCCGCGCTGCTGGCGCCGGTGCGCATGCTGTTTCACACGCGCTTCGTGGCCGCCGCGTTTCTCGGTTGGGAAATGAAATGGAAATCGCCGCCGCGCGACAATGCCGAAACCAGCTGGCTTGAGGCGGCGCGCAAGCATGGCGGCCATACGCTGCTGGGACTGCTCTGGGGTGGCGGCGTGTTCTGGCTCGATCCGTCCTACCTGTGGTGGCTGTTGCCGATCGTGGGCGCGCTGACCTTGTCGATTCCGCTGTCGGTCTATTCGAGCCGGATCAAGCCCGGACGCGTGGCGCGCAAGTTGCGCCTGTTCCTGATTCCCGAAGAGATCGAGCAGCCACTGGAATTGCGCGCCACCGATGCCTACCTGGTGCAATCGAAGCCAGCGCCTGACTTCGCCGACGCCGTCGTCGACCCGCAGCTCAATGCACTGCTGTGCGCCTGCGCCACCGCGCGTCCCGGCTTGCCGAAAACAACCCGGGCGCACCATGCGGCATTGGCCGACCTCGCCTTGACACAAGGGGCGCAGGCACTGACGCCAGCCCAGGCCAACTTGCTGCTGCAAGACCCGCTGGCGCTGTCGCGCCTGCACTTCGATGTCTGGTCGGCGCCCCAAGCGCATCCGACCTGGCACGCACTGATGACATCAACGGCGTGAACTTGCGCTAGCGCCGGCCGTGGCCGCGATAGCCGCGACCGCCGTGGCCGCGTCCACGGTAACCGGAACCACCGCGGAACATGAAATCGAGTCCGATCGTGACCGGTGGATACGCGTAATACGGCTGCGGCGCGTAATACGGCTGTGCTGCGTAATACGACGGCTGCGGTGCGTAATAGGGCTGCGCATAGTAGGAAGGCGCTGCGCTGTAGCGCGGGGACTGGACCGGTTCCACCGTATGCCATTGATATGGATCGAAGGAACTGGCGTCGGTACGGCCGACGTAATTCGGCGGCCCCGGCTGATACACGGCGCAACCTCCGAGCGCGGCAAGCGTGACCACAGCAACTATTTTCTTCATGGCTAACCCCTAGTGTAGAACACCATGGTATAAGAACCCGTGATGATTGGGGCGCCAGATTACAGCTTGTTACATCCGCCGCCGCAGCGCAAACCAGGCCGAACAATAAAAAAACGGAACTCGATATCGAGTTCCGTTTTTTTGCAGTCACAGTCTCAGGCTAGCGCCCGATCTGCTAATGGCGACTGGCGCTCAAGGCTTCGCTGGAGCCTCGGCTGGCATCGCCGGCTTGGCGCCGTGCGGACCTTTGCCATCATGCATGGGATGCTTGTCGCCGTGCATGGCTTTGCCATCGTGCATCGGATGGCCGTGCGGACCTTTGCCGTCGTGCATCGGGTGTTTTTTGCCACGATGACCTTTGCCCTCGTGCATGGGGTGATGCATGCCTTTGCCATCCTTCACGCCGGCATGATCCATGCTGCCCTGCACGTAGCCGTGTTTGTATCCTTGCTTGTAGCCTGGCTTGTGCATACGCTCATGCATGGCACCGTGCTCTTGCGACATCTGCGGATGGGCTTCAGCCGGAGCAGCTGCAGGCATGGCGCCCAATTGATGCGCGCGCCGTTCGATATCAGCAATCTTGGCAGGATCCGTGCTCACGACCACGCCGCTCGTTGGAGCGTTCTGTGCGTAGACGGCACCGGCAAACGCCAGAGAGGATACTAAAAATAACAGCTTCGTCTTCATTGGTTTTTCCTTTTATTCAATGTGGACAACATTATAAATAAAGTATATCGCAAACATCCAAAGCTTGCCCTTTGGCATCGTAACGAAGCGCACATAGATCGAAGCTGATTCCGTAGTCCAGATCGACATGCTGCACCTTGCCAAACACTAGCATGAAACTGCGCTTGATCTCGCCGTTCCAG
>CANFGA010000060.1 GCA_947446335.1 Oxalobacteraceae bacterium
CGCCATTGCCGGCATTGTTGTTGACGATGACCAGATCCTTGGCGCCATGCGCGATCAAGCCATCGATCAGCTCGGTCGGCTGGCCCGCGCCGCCGAAGCCGCCGATCATGACGGTGGCGCCATCTTGCAAAGTGGCCAAGGCGTCGTGGATGGAAGCAGAAATTTTATTGATCATGTGTGCACCAGTGTATGAATGAAGGTGATTGGGTGACTTTGCTCATCACAGCTGCGCCAGGAATTGGGTGATCGCGCCGGCGAACGCTGCCGGTTGCTCGATCGCGCTCAAGTGCGATGCCTGTGCCAGCACGATCAGTTGCGCTCCAGGAATCGCGTCAGCCAGCGTGTGCGACATCGCCACCGGCGCACCCATGTCGAGTTCGCCAGCGATGACCAGCGTGGGCGCTGCGATCTGAGCAAGTCGCTCTGTGGTATCGACACCACCGACCGCAGCGCAGCAGCCGAGGTAGCCGGTGACATCGGTTGTCACCAGGCGCTGGCGGTAGCGCTCGATTGTCGCCGGATGTGCGGCGCGGAAAGCGTCGTGAAAATAGCGCGCCATCACCGCGTCGGCGATCGCTTCCACGCCTTGCGCTTGCACGGTGCTGATGCGCTCGCGCCAGGCGGCTCTGGCCGCTTCCGGGTAGCTCGACGTGGTGTTGGCGACGACCAGCGCTGCCACCAGGGCAGGGTGACGCAGCGCCAGTTCCTGGCCGACCATGCCGCCCATCGACAAGCCGATCCAGATCACCGGGCCGGAATCGAGTTCGCGCAGCAAGCGCGCCGCATCGTCGGCCAGTTCGGCCATCGTGTAAGAGCCAGGCGGCGCATCCGAGCCGCCGTGGCCACGCTGGTCATAGCTGATCACGCGGCAAGGCATGGCGGCATCGTTGGCCAGGCTGTTAGCCAAACCGTCCCACATGCTCTGGTCGCAGCCCAGCGCATGACTGAGCACGACGGTATGGCGCGCCACCTTGCAGCCCTTGGGCGCGCGCACGCTGTAGGACAGGCGCGGAGCGCTGACGGTGACCCCCGTGTGGCCCACGCCCGGATGGCAAGTCGCTTTCGGCGACAAAGGCGCCATGTCATAGCCGATCTGAGCACCGATCTCGCGCAATATCTGCAGCGCATGGGTGAAGCCGGTGTTCGCTGCCGGCACGCCAGCGTAGATCGCGGCCTGGATCAACACTTCCTTCAACTCATCGGGCGTCAAACGGGTGTCTTCGCCGCCCAGCAATGCGGCGCGCACGTGCAGTTCGAATTCTTCCCAACGCCCCATCGCCATCGTCGTCGACAGCACGATGATGCGGCGGGTTTTTTTCTCCAGACCGGGCCGGCCCCAGATTTCATGCCACGCGAAGCGCGTGATCAGGTTCTGGAATTCGGCATTGAAGCTGTTGGCATTGGCCAGCGACCGGTCTACCCAGACGTCGCCCAATATCTGGCGCCGGTTCTGCAGTCCACGTTCAAGGTCGTGGTTGATGGGATCATGACTCATGGATTTTTTCGCTTTTCAATATTAATTGTTTCAATTGGCCGCGCGCCAGCGTTGCCGCCGGCTGCGCTGCGGCCACCGGATCGAACCAGGCATCGACGTCAAAGGCGCTTTCTTTCAGGCGTGGATCGCCGGCGATCGCATCCTTGACGACGCAGGAGAGCTGCACGCCGTCTTTTACCGTTTTTTGGCTCAGTTGCTCGACCATGCTGTGCGCTTGCGGGCGACCGATGACGGCGCCCAGGTGGATCGCCACCGCTTCCGCATAGACCAGACCTTGCAAGGCGTCGATGTTGGCGCCCATGCGCTGCTGATCGACCAGCAGACCGGCCATCGCTTCATTAAGCGCATTGAGCGCGCCGTGTGCGCTCAAAAACAATCCAGGCCATTCGGCCAGCTCGGCTTGCCAGTTGCCCAGACCGCGTTCATGCTGCTGGCCCATGCTGGCTAACAGGGCGGCGGCGCGCTGCGGCGTGCGCGTGGCAGCGGCCAGCGCGATCATCGCCGATACCGGATTGCGTTTGTGCGGCATCGCGCTCGATCCGCCGCGGCCATTGCCCGATGGTTCGGCCAGTTCGCCGATTTCGCCCTGCGCCATCAGCGACAAGTCGATCGCGATCTTGCCCAGACTGCCAGCGAGGACCGCCACTTCCAGCCCCAGGCGCACCCATTCGTCGCGCTGCGTGTGCCATGGCGCATCAGGCAAGCTGATCGCCAGGTCGGCTGCCATGCGCTGCGCGACCAGCGGCCCCTTGTCCGCCATCACCGCCAGCGTGCCGACGGCGCCGCCGAGCTGCAATTGCAGCGCGCGCTGCGCCGCGCTGCGCAATTGCTTGCGCGCGCGCACCAGCGGCGCGGCCCAGCCGACCAGCTTGAAGCCGAAGCTGGTGACCTGGGCCGGTTGCATCAGCGTGCGCGCCAGCACCGGCGTGCTCAGGTGGGTTTCGGCCAACTGCAGCAGACGCGCAATGAGCGTGTCCAGCCCCGCTTCCAGCAACGCCAGCGCATCGCGCGTGACCAGCACCATCGCGGTATCGATGACATCCTGGCTGGTCGTGCCGTAGTGGACAAACGTGGCCGACTCGGGATTGAACAGCGCAACCGTCTTGGTCAGTTCCTTGGTCAGTGGAATGGCCAGGCTGCCGGCGCGCCGGCTCGCGCGCACCAGTGCTGGAATGTCGTACAGATGGGCGATGCAAACGCTGGCGATCGCCCGCGCGGCCGACTCGGGTATGACACCCTCAAGCGCCTGGGCACGCGCCAGACTTTCCTCGAAACGGAACATCGCTTGCACTACGGCCGCATCGTCGAAGACCGTGATCATCTCGGTGGTGGTGAGGAAACTGTCAAAGATGTTGACGCTCATTGCTTCACTCCCATGGGTTGATACATCAGGTGTAATCGAAGAAGACGGTTTCCTTGTCGGTCTGCATCCAGATATCCCAGATGTAGTGTGCGGGACCATGCTTTCGTGCGATCAAGGTGGCGCGCCGCTCGCTTGGCACTTGCTGCAAGATGGCGGACTCGGCCAGGCCGGCATCATCATCGAGGAATACGGCGGTAAATTGATGCTTGCCCAGGCCGCGTGCGAAGACCGTGATGTAGGCGGCAGGCTGGCCCAACATGGGCGCAGTCACTTGGGACAGTTCGAAGCGGAAGGCGCCTGCATCGTCGCTGGGGATGCGGCGAAAGCCCGGGATCGCATGCGCTGCTTCGGCCGAAAACGCGTCCGGCAGCCAGGCCTCGATCATCGCATCGTTGATTGGTGCGCCGTCGCCGTCGCGGATGATGCCTTCGATGACGATAGTGGGCGCCGTTGACGCAACGCTGGCAGTGGCATCGACGGCCCAGCGCCATGCTTCATGCGAAAAAGGGCCGATGGTTTGGGAACTGGTGATGTTGGAAGTCATGGGGACGCTTTCTTTCAAACTGGTCTCAAATCGCTGTTAAATTGCGATCAAACTGATGTCAAATGCCGAACGGCGTCGCGCCGCGCCCGCGCAGAACGATGTCGAATTCATAGCCGAGCATCTCGCCACCCACGGTATGCGCCATGCTGAAGCGGGAAATCAGGCGCTCGCGCGCTTGTGCGTCGGGAATGCTCTGGAAGATCGGATCGTAGTCGAACAGCGGATCGCTGGGGAAATACATCTGAGTGACCAGGCGCTGCGCATAAACATTGCCGAACAGCGAAAAATGGATATGCGCGGGCCGCCATGCCTTCTCGTGATTGCCCCACGGGTAAGGTCCCGGCTTGATCGTCACAAAACGATAGCGGCCCTGATCGTCGGTCAGCATCTTGCCCAGGCCAAAGAAGTTCGGATCCAGTGGCGCTGCGTGCTGATCGCGTTTGTGCCAGTAGCGTCCGGATGAATTCGATTGCCACACTTCGAGCAGCGAGTTGCATACCGGTTTGCCATCCTCATCGACCACGCGGCCGGTGACGACGATCTTTTCACCGAGCGGCTCGCCCTGGCCTTGCGCGGTCAGATCCAGGTCGTTAGGCAAGATCAGGCTGCGCGATGCCGTCAGATTCTGCTGTACTGGTACCGGTGCATGCAAGCGCAGCGGCGGCTGCGTCGGGCCGCGTTTCAGCGTCGACTTGTAGGGAGGATGAATCAGGGTCGGGTAGACGCCGGCGTCGACGGTCTCGAATTTCATGAGTTGCTCCATTGTTTTTTGATGGCCGGTGCCTATCGGTACCGACAACGATTTGTGCGACAATCGCTCAAATCAGTTTTTTTAATTATTGCAATCGATGTTAGGCAATAAATAATCGGGGATCAAGGCCGCAAACGACGGCAATGGCCGCTTACCGCCCTTTTTGTGCGGTATTCGCCCAAAAAGGATACTATGTTTTCGAATGCTCCAGATGCGCCCTCGCCAGATGATGGATCCAGGGCGCTGCAGCCGGGTACTGCGCAGCGTGATGCTCCTTTAATGCGCGACATCATTGCCGGCCTGGACAAGGGCTTGCAGGTGATCGAGGCGTTCGACCAGGAACGATCGAGGCTGACCATCAGCGAAGTGGCGCAGCGCACCGGCTTGACGCGCGCAGCAGCCAGGCGTTACCTGATCACGTTGACCCATCTGGGCTACGCCAAACACGAGGACAAGCTGTTTTCGCTGACGCCGAAGGTGTTGCGTCTCGGGCATTCGTACCTGCATTCGGCCCGTCTGCCGCGCATCGTCCAGCCCCTGTTGTACCGGCTCGCTTATTCATTGCAGGAAGCGGCATCCGCCGGGGTACTGGAAGACGATCAACTGGTCTGCGTGGCGGCGGTCAGCGCAGGTCGCGTGGTGTCGGCGACCTTGCAGCCAGGAACCCGGGTGCCGGCGTTTTGTACCGCGAATGGTCGTGTGTTGCTCGCTGGATTGCCGCAGTCGCAGATCGAGGTCTATCTGGCGCGCCTGGAGATCGAGCCCGTCACGATCCACACGATTGTCAACAAGGACCGGCTGTCGATGGAAATCGCGCGCACCCGGGCCCAGGGTTATGCTGTCGTCGATCAGGAATTCGAACTGGGATTGCGCACGATCGCCGTACCGCTCAGGAATTTCCGAGGCGAGACGGTCGCGGCGATGAATGTCAGCGTGCATGCGGGGCGCATGCCGGTCGAGGATATTGTTGATCGTTGCCTGCCGGCACTGCTGAAAGTACAGGTCGAACTCAGTTCGCTCCTGTAGTCGCACGCTGATCTGCAGACTATCCTGTCACGGTTTCCAGGTTTGATGTGCACTGTCAATAGCGGACGCTTTCGTGTCTATCAAGCAATCATCGTTGTCTTTCTGAATTTTTTAGTGAATAACACTGGTGAAATGTAGCCTCGGCGCGAGTGGATTCGCTGAAGATTGTAGGACATCTTGATATATTCCTGAATCGCCGCTTCGGCGTTAGTTTTCCGCGTGGCATAGCGCTGAAAGATGATATGCCTCCGCCTGTGAAGTTAGCCCTAACAATCTGTGCTGAATTGATAAAGGCGGAGCTTTTCTGAAGCGTAATTGATGAAAGGAAAGGAAGTATTTTTATTATTAATTTTTAAATATAATTAATGACTAATTATGCTATAGTCATTTTTAAAAAATCAGACTGTAGATAGATATAATTTGCAATAAATTAAATTTTTCTATGGACTGAAAATGAATATTTTATTTTTTGTAAATCCAGTTTTGAACTGATCTAATGCTAACCTCCATTTTTTTCGAAATTTCTTTAACAGTTTCACCATTTTGAAAGGAGGAAAGCGCATACTCGCGTCGTCGTTCCGCTACTGATAAATATTCACTTCGCATTATTGACCCGTCATTTCGTCTTTGCCCTTCTCTTCTTTGTTTGTCGAATTGATGTTTGCGTTCGATTGCCAATTCGTCCGGAATGATGGCTCGGAGTTCGGCAAGCAATCCGTCAGGTATCAGATGCTTTAATAACCTGTATAATGTCGATCGTCGGTATTTGTAACGATGTTCGTCTTCTCCTTCTGCGCTCATTCGAGCGCGATGTACGATGCTGCTGGTGTAATTAATTACCTGGCATTCGGTTAATGACGGAGTCATTTTTCTAGCTACCGATCTTATTTCATCCTCAAGTGAGTCCGAAACTGTAAACCAACTGAGCGCATTTGCAAGGTGAAACAAAATGGTATTTCTGCAGCGACTATCTGCTGGGATACTATTTTTTGGCCAATTCCATTCTATTATTTTATATAAGTCAAAATAAATAAGATGCCATCTTATAAAAATTGATCCTCGTACTTTTCTTTGTGATATTGCTTTAGTCGCATCAGGCGTAATTTTTGTGCGCCTATCTCTTATTTCCAATCTGTTAATTGGAAGAATTTGATCCGCCAGCCAGTCAAAATTAAAAGGAATACGATTCAATATTTCAGCAGTGGTTTTCACCCCATTTTCACTGTTGATCGTGCCGACCAATCTCAAAACACGTGTCGCATCAGCACACATTTTATCGGCACCGGTGATGTCTATTAATCTGCGTTGCACTGCTTGCCATCTAGGCAAGGCCTTTGCTGGTGTTGGATCAATCAACCAGTAAAAATGCGCCCCTCGCCCAGACCAAACTATTATATTTGGATCCGGTATTTTTTCTTTTATAAGTGCGGATAACGCGCACTCAACTATTTCCAATATATTCTCCCCATTATGTGCATCAACATCTATATATTGGGCATTCAAAGTGGAAAGTAAATTGATTCTTCGCCAGCCATAGAATTCATTGGGTGTCATATAGACATCAACTGCATTACTTTGGAGAGCGAGAGTATCTCGAGTTCTGGATGTTGCTGAAAGTGTGTGCCATTTTTTCTTGTGGGCGTTCCTGGTCCAAAGAATGACAGTATTTTTCTGGTTCCCGTGAAATAAGTCGAACTGCTGTTCAGGTCGAACCAACTCATTTTTGAATTCCATATGCGCCCCGACTTAAAAGTCGAATCCGCATTGAGATGCCGCGGCATCCCGTTTCCTTTTTAAAATTTGATTGACGCGCCGCCGCGTAATTCTCATTTCGGATGCAATTTGAGTCGCTGACTTGCCACTTGCGGCATCGGCAAGTGATATTAAATCAGAAATTCCAGCAGCAATGCGGATGCCATTTGTATTGGTAAAACATATTTCATTATTTTGGGTTGCAGTCCAATATTCCACATTATTTTTGAAGGCGACTCCTGCCTCGGAATCGTCATCAATTGTGGATGCGCGGCAACATATATCGCTGGCATTTGCGACAAGGCGTGCGTGCAGAATACCGAAGAAGAACGCTTCGGCGCGCCCCTTCATGCTATCAAATTCATCAAGTCGCTCTGAGATGAGAATGAAAAGCGTACTCTTTATTTCGTCCACTTCAATTCTGAAAAAGCGGGCTTTTGACCTAATCTGGCCTAGATTTATTTCACAAAAATTTTGGAAAAAAACGTTAATTTCTGCAGGGGTATGCATGAGAAAATCAGTATTAATTCACGGGGTTATCGCATATTGAACCGGAGCGACAGACGGGCGTTGATCAATAGTGTTCCGATCATCTTGGTTTGGTGTGGCGAGAAATTAGGTGTGAAGGGCTAATTTCTAGATTGACTTAAGATTGAATTGGGAATGCGAGCGGCAGGCGCAGAAAAAATACGCGCAGCGTTTTTTTGAAGTGAAATTGGAGCGAATGTCCATTTTGGTAAATTTATAGAAAGTATAGCCACGGCTCCTCATAAGAGACACTGATGGCCAACTTACTAAAAATTTAACGAATCTCGAAAGTATCGAGTTTCATTTTGGCGAATCGTAAGGGCTTCCTCACTTTTAGAGTGAGTGCCTTTTGCAAATTCATGCCGCGTAACGGCGAAGTGATATTTCACGTATATTTCTAGATCGCAAATGATGAATTTGCAATCAGTAGTTTTTCAGGATAGGACTGGCAAACTGTTGGTTTTGTGGATTGAGGCGGACGCAGGGTGCGTCGCGTCGAAATGTGTGATGTAAGGGCTGCATCACTTTTGGAGTGAGCGCCTTAATTGAAAATTTATATCGCGTAGCGGCGAAGTGATATTTTCACTGATATTTATAAATTGCAAATGTTGAATTTACAATCGGTAGTTTTTCAGGATAGGACTGTCAAACTGTTAGTTTTGTGGATTGAGGCGTTCGCAGGGTGCTTCGCATCGAAATGTGCTACGTAAGAGCTGCCTCGCTTGTGCAGCGAGTGTCTTTTGGAAATTCATGCCGCTTAGCGACAAATTCATATTGCCACAGATATTTCTGGATTGCAAATGATAAATTTGCAATCGGCGGTTTTCCAGGATGGTGCCAGTAAATTGTTGGTTTCGTGGATTGAGGCGGTCGCAGTGTGAATGGCGTCGAAATGTACGGCTGCCGTTCGGTCGCGGTTCTGGTCTCATGGGCAAGGCGGCACGCATTGCAACCAGGTGCGCTTGATGCAAAAACATGATCAGGTTTTCTTGTGGTGCGACCGCCCTGGATTATTTCGGAAAATCGGCACACAAATGTTTTGTGAATGCTTGCGTGTCGGCATGGGCTGCGCCTGCTTGCTGCAATTTTGCTGCAATCGCTGCAGCGCGCTGCTGCAATTTTGCTGCAACTCCAGCCATTTTCATATACAAATCGCCTAAAATAAGCCTAGAATAGAAACACAAACGGCCTAGCTCGAAGTGAGCTAAGCCATTGATTGTGTGGACTATTCTTTGGTGGTGATAGGTGGACTTGAACCACCGACCCCAGCATTATGAATGCTGTGCTCTAACCAACTGAGCTATATCACCCGACAGGCCCGCATTATGGGAGATCCGGTTTTCATTGTCAAGGCGGTGATGAGAAATTATTTCTTGTGCGCCTTTTCGATCGTCTCATCACCGGGCCGCAAGCTGCTCCAGTATCCGCGCAGCCGGATCTTTTTCCAGGCAATCGATGACAGTGCGTTGCGGCATCGAGCGCAGCCAGGTCAGTTGGCGCTTGGCCAGTTGGCGGGTGGCGATGATGCCGGTTTCGCGCAGCGCCGCATGGTCGATCTCGCCGTCCAGGTATTGCCAGGCCTGGCGGTAGCCGACGCAGCGCATCGATGGCAAGCCGGGGTGCAGATCGCCGCGCGCGCGCAGCGCCTCGACTTCGTCGATCAGGGCGCCGCTGTCGTTGTCACCCGCAAGCATCGCGTCGAAACGGGTGGCGATGCGCTGATGCAGCACCGCGCGTTCGCTCGGTTCCAGTGCGAACGACAGCAATTCGAACGGCAATACCGTTTTTTCGCGCAGCGCCAGCAAGGCCGACATCGGCTTGCCGCTGATAGCGATGATTTCCAGCGCGCGCCCGATGCGCTGCGCATCGTTGGGCGATAGTCTGGCCCCGCTGGCCGGGTCCAGGCTGTGCAGGCGCGCGTGCAGCGCCGGCCAGCCCAGACGCGCGGCATCCAGTTCCAGTTCGGCGCGGATTGCCGGGTTGGCCGCCGGCAGTTCGTCCAGGCCATCGGACAAACCCTTGAAATACAGCATCGTGCCGCCGACCAGCAGCGGCAGTTTGCCGCGGCTGTGGATCTGGGCCACCAGTTCGAGCGCGTTGGTGCAGAACTGGGCCACCGAGTACGAGTCGAGCGGGTCGATGATGTCGATCAGGTGGTGCGGCACGCTGGCGCGCTCCTGCGCCGTCGGCTTGGCGGTGCCGATGTCCATCTCGCGGTAAACCAGCGCCGAATCGACCGAGATGATTTCGCATGGAATTTCGCGCGCAATCGCGAGCGCGGCGGCAGTCTTGCCGGACGCGGTCGGGCCCATGATCGCGAGCGCCAGGTTGGAGTAAGGGAAATCCATCATTGGCCGCGCAAAAACAGTTTGTCGAGCGTGACTATGTCGACCTGGACCCAGGTCGGCCGGCCATGATTGCATTGGTCGGCGCGTTCGGTGCCTTCCATCTGGCGCAGCAGCGCATTCATTTCCAGCGTCGACAGGATGCGGTTGGCGCGCACGGCGGTGTGGCAAGCCAGCGTGCCCAGCAGCTCGTTCTGGCGCTCGATCAGCACGCGCGAGCCGCCGAATTCGCGCACGTCGCGCAGCACGTCGCGCGCCAGCGTCTGGGCATCGGCGTTTTTCAGCAGCGTCGGCACCGAACGCACCGCCAGCGTGGTCGGCGACAGGGCCGCGATATCGAAGCCCAGCGCAATCAAGGTGTCCTGGTTTTCCTGTAACGTGGACACTTCGACGGTGTCGGCATGGAAGGTGACCGGAATCAACAGCGTTTGCACTTGCATCGCCTGGCCCGATACCTGATTTTCCAGCGCCGTCTTCAATTGTTCGTACAGGATGCGTTCGTGCGCCGCATGCATGTCGACCAGCACCAGGCCCTTGGCGTTTTGCGCCAGGATATAGATGCCGTGCAGTTGCGCCAGCGCGAAGCCGAGCGGATATTCCTGCTGCGCCATGGCCGCCGGGGAAGCGCTGTAAGGCGTTTGCTGGGTTGACGGCGCTGTGTCGGTCCTGAACAGGGCGCCGTAGCTGGCGCTGCTCTGGGCCACCCCTGGCGGCCCCTGGCGGCCTGGGCCAAAAGGGTAGGGCGTCGCTGCGGGGGCGAACTGGGCGCCGAACGAGCTCTGGGTCTGTTCGCGGCCCCAGGTGGCTTGCGCGTTGCTTGTTGTACTTTCGATCGCGCTGCCGAGGGCGCCGGCGATTCCCGCAGCCGCTTGCGGTGCCGGCGCGCTGCCGAATGCCGTGGCCGAGGTCTGGGCCAGTGCGCGCTGCACTGCGTGAAAGACGAATTGATGCACCGCGCGGCTGTCCCGAAAGCGCACTTCGATCTTGGATGGATGCACGTTGACATCAACTTGCGCCGGGTCGAGTTCCAG
>CANFGA010000061.1 GCA_947446335.1 Oxalobacteraceae bacterium
AACGACTGGCATTTTGGGATGAAGGCACACATCGGCGTCGATGCCACTTCCGGTCTGGTGCATACCTTGATCGGCACCGCCGGCAACGTCTCCGATGTCACGCAAGCCGGCGACCTGTTGCACGGCGATTAGGTTGCGGCACTCGGCGACGCCGGTTACCAGGGTGTGGAAAAGCGGGAAGAGAACCTAGGCAAAACCGTGGTCTGGCACGTCGCGATGAAGCGCTCCAAGCGCAAGGCGTTGCCGAACAACAAGTTGGGCCGCATACAAGAAAAACTCGAAGTTCTGAAGACGAGCGTGCGGGCGAAAGTGGAGCATCCGTTTCATGTGCTGAAGAACCTGTTCCGTCATCGCAAAACGCGTTACCGTGGCCTGGCCAAGAACACCGCGCAATTGTTCACCTTGTTCGGCTTTGCCAATCTGGTGCTCGCTGGCCGGCGGTTTACACTACCCAACACCCGAAGACCGTCCTGAGCGCTGAAAAGCGCGAAATGCACGGCAGATTTACCGAATAAGACCCACTTTTTTGCAAAATGGCGCCGAATTCCGGTGATTGGATAAATCCGTCTCGCCAAAAGTCGATGCCACGCCAAAAACGTCAATTGTTCAGCGTTTCCCTAGGATAGTCAATCGTCGAGGTAGCAAATAAAAGGCTATCTACACCGACGCGGCATCACTAACCTCGCTCGAAAAATTAGCGGCTACCGACGTACCTAGTTTGCCCAAAAAATCAGCCAGGTCTGCGCGTTCCGGCTCACTCTCAAGATGATTTCATTAAGTTATGAAATGATGCAGATAATGTCATATTGCAGAGAGTTTTTAGTCGTGCGAGCGCGGCCCATGGACGTCGGCGATTGAGCTGAAGCTGTTGCCGCGCCGGTAGACTAAAAACTCTCTGCATTCGTTCCACTGCACCCCTATGTGGCAAACCGCGGCATCCACCGTATCCACGGCAAGCGCAAAGGCAAGGGCAGCGTGAGCGTAGTCGATTTCGCCACCGACAAAGTGATCGCCAACTGGCCCGTCCCTTGTGGAGACAGTCCCGACATGGGCAATGTAAGTGTCGATGGGAAATATCTCTGGTTGTCTGGCCGTTTCGACGATGTGGTGAACCGATTCAACGCCGCCAACGGCAACGTGGACCAGGGCAATGTCGGCCAGGAACCGCATGGCCTGACCGTGTGGTCACAACCTGGCCGGTACTCTCTGGGCCACACCGGCAATTTGCGTTAAAAAGGGGGGGCAAGCTCAAACCGCCGAATATGCAGTGCAATGCAGATTCAGCAGTTTGAGATTTACACCCACGTATCCGTGCAGCAATGCTTTGCTTTTCTTTGCAATGCGTTATTTCCTGATGGACAAACCAAGGTCTGCTCGATACACTATTTTTAACATGGAATAGCTATAACTCGCCGGCAGCTGTCAATTTTAATGGTGTGAAAAATGGAGTCGAAATCAATTGCGCTGCCTAGTTATCGAAGATGAGATCGACACGTCCAACTATATCTGCAAGGGACTGACGGAGTCCGGCTTTGCCGTGACCGCTTGTCATAATGGCATGGCCGGTCTCGATCTTGCGATCAGCGAAGACTGGGATGTCGTCGTGCTCGACCGGATGTTGCCGGGACGCATAGATGGGCTAATGATCATTCAAAAATTGCGCAGCCTGGGGAAGACGACACCGGTGATCATCGTCAGCGCTCTGAGCAATATTGATGAACGCGTGGCCGGACTGCGCGGCGGCGCGGACGATTATTTGCCCAAACCATTCGCTTTTTCCGAATTACTGGCACGCATAGAGGCATTGTTACGCCGCGCCAAACCTGGCCACGACAAATCACAATTACAGGTCGCCGACCTGAAGCTAGACATGCGCGCGATGCGCGTCACGCGCGGCGCACGTACGATCGCGCTGCAACCACGCGAGTATCGCTTGCTCGAATATCTGATGCGCCATGCAGGGCAGGTGGTGACCAGGACGATGTTGCTGGAAGCGGTCTGGGACTATCATTTCGATCCCCAAACGAACGTCATCGACGTCCAGATCAGCCGTCTGCGCGGCAAGATCGACAAGGATTTTTCGCCGATGCTGATCCATACCGTGCGTGGCGCCGGCTATCGCCTGGCCATCACCGAAGATGGCTAGTTTGATCAGACTACCGACGTCGATCGCCGCCAAGCTGGTACTGGGCTATGGCTTGCTGGGGATGGCGTCGATCATTGTGGTGTCGGGCGTCTTTTACATCGGCACGATCGGCGTGCTCGATCAAAATGTCGACAAAAAAATCATCGTTCTGTCGCAGCGTTTGAGCGTGCAGTACCGGGATCGGCCGGAAGCCGAACTGGCGCGGGAGATCGATCATCAACTGAGCGACGGCATCGACAGCGACCGGGAAATTCTGCTGCTGCTGTCTGCCCAGCGCAGCCGCGCGGCGGGCAACCTGAGCGCCTGGACTCTGCCTGAAGCGAACATCAATGCCGATGGCGACAGTTTGCAAAGCTTGGATGTCATGCGCGATGGCAAGAGGACTCCGGCGCGCCTGATGATCAGTCGCCTGACCGGCGGCGGCTGGCTGGTCGTCGGGCGCGACCTGAGCGAACAGGAAGCGATACGGGTGCTGGTCTTGCGTTCCCTCGCCACCGGGATTGCCTTGTCGTTACTGTTGATGGGCGCAGGTGCGCTGGTGTTCCGGCGCCAAGTCGAGCGGCGCATCGGCGACATACGGCGCACCGCGCAACAGATAGAAGCGGGCGACCTGAGCCGACGTATCCCGATCTCTGGCAACGATGAATTCGGTTTGCTCAATCGCGACATCAATCGGATGCTGGACCGGATCGAACAATTGATGGATGGCATCCGGCATGTCTCGAACGCGATCGCGCATGACTTGCGCACGCCCCTGAGCCGCATCCGCAGCAAGCTCG
Source organism: Oxalobacteraceae bacterium (assembly GCA_947446335.1). Classification (GTDB taxonomy): domain Bacteria; phylum Pseudomonadota; class Gammaproteobacteria; order Burkholderiales; family Burkholderiaceae_D; genus Janthinobacterium. The sequence continues at coordinate 2,926 of CANFGA010000061.1, forward strand.
ACGATGCCCTGCGGCACGACATGACGGTCGACATCCTGTCCGGTGTCGCGCACGGCGCGATCGAAGATATCGATCAGTTGATCCTGTTGTTTGAGCGCCTGCTGCAGATTGCGGAGGCCGAGTCAGGCATGCGCAGCAACATGTTCGAGTGTGTCGATCTGAACCAGATTGCGCTCGATATGGTTGAAATGTTTGAGGCCAGCGCCGAGGATGGCGAAGTGCACCTGACCGCGTCGCTCTGCCCCTGTGCCGTGCTGGTGCAGGGCGACCGGAACCTGTTGGCCAGCTCAGTCGCCAGCTTGATCGACAACGCGCTCAAATACGCCGGACCCGGCGCAGCCGTCGAGGTGCGCACCAACGTGCAGGCGAATTCGGATTTGGTCTCGATTTCGGTCTGCGACAACGGCCCCGGCATTCCCGGGTCCGAGCGCGCCAATGTCGTGCAACGCTTTTACCGCCTGGATAAAAGCCGCAGCCTGCCTGGTAACGGGCTTGGCCTGTCTATCGTCAGCGCCACAGCGCTCCTGCACGCAGGCATGCTCAGCCTGGAAGATGGACATCCCGGCTTGATCGCCCGCATCACGATGCGCCACGCCAGCACATTACCCGCATCTTCCCTGCGGCACCACGCTTCATAAGCGCTGCACGCGCAATCTTTTCAATCTCAAGCACTGCGCGTGCAACCTTTCCAATTTGTAATCTACCGGCCATGCTTTGGCAATCCGCAGGAAATTATCATCCCGACAATCAAGTCCGTGGCTGATGTGCTTGGCGTCCAAGTTGTACGCCAAGGCTCACGCAACGCGATGCCGATTCACTCCCATCACATTCACTTATGCTGTCTCCCAAGTCACTCTTTCGCAAGATTTTCCCCCTGCTCGCTGTACTGCCAGGCATTGCCCTCTGTCTACTGCCTGAAGCCGGCAATGCGGCCGAGCCGGAGTTGCTTAGTCTGGCGCAAGCTATCGACCAGACGCTCGTGCACAACCCCGACCTGCGCATCGCGGCGCTGGGCATGGCCGCAGCTGCTGCTGCCATGCAAAGCGCCGCAGCAGCGCCGAATCCAACACTGACGCTGCAAACTTTGGGCATCAACCCGAGCGTCGGCATCGGCGCCGGTGCGCTACGCAGCAAGAGTGTCGACAGCACGGTCAGGCTGGATCAATTGTTCGAACGGGGCGGCAAGCGCGGATTCCGCATCGAGACGGCCGCCCATCTGGAAGCGGCCGCCGGCAGCGACCTGCAGGAAAGCCGGCGCCAGCTACGCCGGGTGGCCAGCGCTGCCTATTATGCGTTACTGGCGGCTCGCGACAAGCTGGCCATCACGCGCCAGAGCTTTGACTTGTTTGACAAATCGGTGCGTGCCGCCGAGCGGCGCCGCCAGGCCGGCGACCTGGCGCAGGCCGATGTCACGCGGGTCCGGGTCGATGCCTTGCGCGCACAAAACGATGTGACGCAGGCCGAATCGGATTTGAGCACGGCGCGCCAGAACCTGTTGCTGCTGATGGGACGCCTTGACGGGCAAGGTGGTCAGTTTAGCCAGTCCAATCGGATTGAGGCGTCCGATGCCTGGCCGGTAAGCCTGCCGCCTCAGTTCGGGGATGCGCATGGCCTTGCATTTTCCGGCTCTGAATTTTCCGGCACCGATGCGCCTGACTTTGTGCCTGACCCGGCAACGCTGCTGCGCCGTCCCGACGTGCGATCCGCCCGGGCGCGGCTCGATGCTGCCCTGGCGACGCGCAAGCTCGCGCTGGCAGCGCGCAGCGCCGACATCACGGTCGGCATCCAGGCCGAACATTTCCCCGCCAGCAGCAGCAACCCCCAAGGCAGCGGCAACAGCTATGGCCTTGCGCTGCAGATCCCGCTGTTTGTCCGTTACACATTCGATGGCGAGATTCGCGCCGCCGATGCGGCCGCCGAGATCGCGCGGGAAAACCTGGACAAGACGATGGCGCAGGCGCGTAGCGACCTGATCATCGGCGTCGATCAACTGCTGGCAGCACATCAACGCATGCGGCGCAGCGATGACAGCGTGCTAGTCGCCGCTAAAAAATCTGCCGACGCAGTCGAATTCGCCTTTGTCAAAGGTGCACTGGGCATCATGGATTTGCTCGATGTCCGGCGTACTTATCGCAGCGCGCAACTCGAGGCATTGGCCGCCCATGTCGATTACGCACTATCACTGGCGGCCTGGCAGGCTGCCATTTCGGAAGGCAATTTGCCATGATCATCCACTTGAATTTGACCAAAATAGCGGCCTCGGTCGCGCTGATCGCAGCCGCAGCAGCGGGCGGATATTTCATGCGTGCTTCACACGCCTCGCAAGCCGGGACATCTGAACCAGTCAGACCGGCTGCATCAGTGCCCGCCGGAGAAGTCAGCTTCGGCGTCGATGCGCCGCAATTGTCCAGCATCAGCGTAGCCGTGATGGCCGGCGTGCCCATGCCAGTATCGGGCCCCGTCAACGGACGCATCAGTTACGATGAAAATCGCACGGTCCGGATCAGCTCGCCGATCGCCGGGCGCGTCACGGCCCTGCACGCGGAAATGGGCGATACCGTGCGGCCCGGCTTCGTGCTGGCGACCATCGACGCGCCCGATCTGGCCACAGCCGAGGCCGACTGGATCAAGGCCCAATCCGACGAGACGCGCAAGCGGCTAGCGTTCGAACGGGCCCGCGCTTTGTTCGATGGCGAAGTACTGGCGCGCAAGGATTTCGAGTCGGCCCAAGCCGATCACCAGCAAGCAAGTGCGGAAACCCGGCGTGCGGCGCTGCGCATGAGGAGCTTGAATGGCGGCGCCCGTGGTCAGGGCGCAAGCGGTGGCATGTTCGGCCTGCGCTCCCCGATCGGCGGCATCGTCGCAGAGCGGCAAATCAATCCGGGCCAGGAAGTGCGGCCAGACTTGGCCCTGCCGCTGTTCGTCGTCACGGATCTGAGCCGATTGTGGCTGATTGTCGATGTATCTGAGCGCAGCGCTGGCGCACTGCGTGCAGGCCAGGCTGTGAGCCTGGAAACCGATGCTTATCCTGGCCGGCGCTTCGCCGCCAAGGTCGAGCGGATCGGCCTGACGCTGGACCCGGGCACGCGCCGCATGCAGGTGCGCTGCTCGGTCGACAATACGGATCTGAAACTGAAGCCGGAAATGTTTGCGCGGGCTTCCTTTCTGGGCGGCGACGACACCAAGCAGGCGGTCCAGTTACCCAACACCAGCTTGTTTGTCGAAGGTATGTACGATTATGTGTTCATTGAAACCCGGCCTGGGACGTTCGACAAGCGGCGCGTCCATGTCGCGCTGCGCGGACGTGACGCCAGCTTCATCGATGCCGGCGTTAAGGGCGGCGAGCGGATCGTGACCGAAGGCGCCTTCCTGCTGAACGCGGAGGATGCCAACCATGCTCGGTAAGCTGATCGATTTCGTGCTGGCGCAACGCGTGTTCGTGTTGATCCTGGCCGTGGCGCTGGCGGCCTTCGGCTATCGCGCTTTCGGCAATCTGCCGATAGAGGCTTTTCCCGACGTGCAAGATGTCCAGGTCCAGATCGTCACCCAGTATACGGGCCAGGCACCGGAAGAGGTCGAGCGCGCCATCACCTTGCCGATCGAGCGCGAAATGAGCGGCGTGCCGCGTCAGACCCAGTTGCGCTCGGTGACGATCAGCGGCTTGTCCGTCGTCACCCTGACCTTCGCCGACGGCACCGACGATTATTTTGCGCGTCAGCAAGTGCTGGAAAAATTGCAAAACGTGACCTTGCCGGCGGGGATACAGCCCGGCCTGGCACCGTTGTCGACGGCGGTCGGCGAAATCTTCCGCTACATCGTCGAAGCTCCGCCCGGCATGGACCAGAGCGAGGTGCGCGCGCTGCAGGATTGGGTGATCCGGCCCAACCTGCGTATCGTGGACGGCGTGGCCGACGTCGTCAGCTTCGGCGGCACCGTCAAGGAATACCAGGTTCAGGTCGATTCCGATGCGTTGAAACGCTATGGCATCACGATCGACCAGATCAGCCTGGCCTTGACCAACAACAGCGCCAATGTCGGCGGCGGCCTGGTCAGGCGTGGCGACGAGGCGTTGCTGGTGCGCGGCATCGGCATCTTCACCAGCCTGGACGACATAGCGCGCGTCATCGTCAGTGCAAAAAACGGCAAGACCGTGCAGGTGTCTGACCTGGCCAGCGTGACGATCGGGGCGCGACCGCGCTCCGGCATCGTCGCCTTCAACGCTGAAAACAGCGTGGTCGAAGGCATCGTCCAGATGAACAAGGGCAGCAATGCGGCCAAGGTGGTGGCCGACGTCAAGGCTGGCGTCGATGCGCTCAACGCCAGGTTGCCCAAGGGCGTCAGGATCAGGACGATCTACGACCGCACTGAACTAATCGACCATACTGTGCGTACGGTCGGTGAAAACCTGATGATCGGCGCTGCTTTGGTGATCGCGATCCTGATCGTGTTTCTAGGCAACTGGCGCGCAGCACTGATTGTTGCTACGGTGATTCCCTTGTCGCTGCTGTTCGCCTTCATCATGCTGGATGCGCGCGGCATTCCGGCTAACCTGATTTCGCTGGGCGCCGTTGATTTCGGCATCATCATCGATAGCGCCGTCGTGCTGGTCGAAGCATTGATGGTCAGACTGACGCTGCAGCAGATTGCCCCGGCCGGTGGCTTGAGCCCGCAAGCGTGGCGCAAGCAAACGCTGAAGGAAACCGTGGTCGAACTGGGCCACCCGATCCTGTTCGCGAAAGCGATCATCATCGTCGCGTTCATCCCCATCTATACCTTCCAGAGAGTGGAAGGCAAGATTTTTTCACCGGTCGCGTTTACGCTCAGCTTTGCCATGCTGGGCGCGATCATCCTGACAATGACGCTGGTGCCCACATTACTGGCCTGGGTCATCAAGCACCACCCGCTACAGGAAAAGCACAGCGCCTGGATGCACGCCACGACCAACGGCTACCGGCGCGTGCTGACGGGAGCTCAGCAACGTCCGCTACTGGTGATGGCGCTCTCGGGTACGCTGCTGGCGATCACATTAGCGTTGGCACCGATGCTGGGCAGCGAATTCCTGCCCAAACTGGACGAGGGCAATATCTGGCTGACAATCAATCTGCCGACCTCGAGTTCACTGGAAAAGACCGAACAGATCGAGCGCCGGGTGCGCGCCATTCTAAAAAGCTACGTTGAAGTGGGCAACATCGTGTCCCATGTCGGTCGCCCGGACGACGGCACCGACCCGAAAGGGGCCAACAACATGGAAATCCTGGCCGACCTGAAGCCGCGCGGGCAATGGCGTTTCGACGACAAGGAAAGTCTGATTGCGGACATTTCCGCGAAAATTCGCCGCATTCCCGGCGTGCCAACCAATTTTTCCCAGGTCATCGAGGACAACGTCGAAGAAGCGTTGTCTGGCGTCAAAGGCGAGATCGCAGTCAAGATTTCGGGACCCGACCTGAATATACTGAGCCAGAAAAGCGAGCAGATTGCTGCGATCCTGAGCGCAATCTCCGGCGCTACCGATGTCGCGGCGGTCAAGATCATGGGCCAAAGCGAGCTTGACATCGTAGTCGACCGCGAGCGCATCGGCCGCCTCGGGATCAACATGATGGACGTCAATGCGGCGATCCAGCTTGGGCTGGCAGGCAATGTCGTCAATACCTATTTCGACAACGATCGCCGCTTCGACATCACGGTCAGGCTGAAACAGCAGGCGCGCGAATCGGTCGATGATATTGCGAGCCTGCAGATCGCACTGCCGGGTGCGGCAGGCACGGTCGCGCTGGGTGATCTGGCCCATATCGCTGTGCGCCAGGGCGCCGCCCGCATCAGCCGTCAGGCCGGGCAGCGCAATGCCTCGGTCAAGGCCAATTTGCTGGGGCGCGACCAGGGCAGCTTCGTCGCCGAGGCGCAGCAAAAAGTGGCGGCGCAGGTGCATCTGCCGCCCGGCTACGAAATCACCTGGGGCGGCCAGTTCGAAAACCAGCAACGCGCCGTTCAGCGCCTTGAAATCATCGTTCCGATCACCGTGCTCCTGATTTTTTCGTTGCTGTTCTGGGCCTTCCGCTCGGTGCGAAAGGCGCTGCTGATCTTGGCAATTGTTCCATTCACGCTGATTGGTGGCATCGCCGGCTTGGCGCTGGCCGGCTTGCATTTCTCGGTGTCGGCCGCCGTCGGCTTTATCGCCGTGGCCGGCATTTCGGTGCAGAACGGGGTCATCATGCTAGAACAGATCATCGCGATCAACAGCCGCAATGCATCCTTGTCCATCAGCGCGCTGGAAGGCGCTGTGGCGCGGCTGCGACCGATACTGATGACGGCTCTGATGGCGGGACTGGGCTTGTTGCCGGCAGCCCTGTCGCATGGCATCGGGTCGGAGACGCAGCGCCCGTTTGCGATTGTCATCGTGGGCGGCATCGTGTCGGCGACCTTGTTCACATTGCTGCTGCTGCCGCTGGCATTTCCCTATTTTTCGGAGCGTAGTGACAATGAATGATCATTCGCCAAGTCTGTATCGCACCGGTACCAGTATCAAGGATCAATTGAAGCTGGCGTTAGGCGCTCTCATCTATCCGATTCAAGCGCGACGCTGGCGCAACTTCCTCGACGATCACCCTGCGCTTCGGAAATTGGCGCAGGATTATCCGCGCATCATTCACAAGATTTACCGCCCCTATTTGTCGCGTCACCTCGGCTGCGCAGATCGCGTCGACATTTTGATCGTACATTACAACTGCATTTTCAAGGCGGGTCTGGGTGAATTGATCCGTCAGTGTGCATTGCGGCCTGTATGTATTGCCGAGTTTGCGGGAAAGTCAGGCGAATTATTCCAATTGCAACTATCGGCAATCAATATCGGGCATCGGGAAGGCGAACTGGTGCTGCAACTGGTGCATGACGATGTCTGCGCCTATTCGGCCAGTTTCGTGTTGCTGAACCTGAACGGCGAGCCAAGCATCAAACTGGGCGGGTTGCAAGGACTTAAGGCAGAGGGCGCTGCACTGCTGATCAAGCATGCGACGCACGAATTCCATGGTTGCCGGCCCAAGAACATGCTGGTGTCCGTGGTGCGCAGCATCGGCATGTATTTTTGTTGTTCCAACTTGCTGATGGTGAGCAACTCGAATCGGGTCGCGATCAATGGACGCCGCAGCCGCCGGATTTTATCGAACTATGATGAAACATGGAAAGAAATGTTTGCCCACAGGCGTCCTGATGGTAATTTCGAGGTGCCATGCTCGGATAGCATTCGAAAGAATTTCGAACTTTTGCCATCGCATAAACGCGCTCAAGCAAGGCGACGAGCGGCATTGCAGGTATCGGTCAATGACATGGTTCACGCCAGCCTCGACCAATGGAAATTTTCTGAACTGCCACCGATTCGGGAGCAACTTGGGCTTGTTACCTAGCCAGGTGCGACATTTTCTCCGCCGCCAGCACATCGCCTAGCCTGAATGTTTCGTGCGCCGTGCTAAGGCGCTGTTTTCTAGCGGGTGCGAATCCGGTCCGGTAATTTCGTTCCGACCGGTAGCAACTGGAGCAGACGTGGAGGTAACGAAGCGTCTGAAGCCTCTGGTGTAAAGGGTTCTGTAAGGGACTTGGCGTAAGCCTCCAGCCCAGCCACCTTGCAATTGAGCTGGCTACTTGCCAGGCTTTGCAAATGGCAGCAAGGAATCGATCTGACTGTTGGGGCAGGTCGGCAATTTTTCCAGGGTTTCGGTCAGCCAGCGCAGAGGTTCGAGGCCGTTGAGTTTGGCGGTGGCCAGCAGGCTTTGGATGGCAGCTGCGCGGCGACCGGCGCGCTCCGAGCCCGCAAATAACCAGTTTTTCTTGCCGATGGCAATGGGGCGAATCGCATTCTCGACCGGGTTGTTATCGATTGGCAGCGTGCC
>CANFGA010000062.1 GCA_947446335.1 Oxalobacteraceae bacterium
GCTGAGCTTGGCCGCGCCATGGAACAACAGGATGATCGCCAGCGCTGCGCGCAGAACGAGTTTGCCGGCGTCGTCGGCATGGATGGTGGTGGGGATGTTGGTTTGCATGTTGTTTCTTCCTGTAATGTCAATTCAAATTTGTCGGGCACTTTGTCGAGCACGCTGCGCAGCATCGGCCAGGTCGAGTCGAGCAAGCAGTCATTGAAATCGCCGATCATCGGCAGATTCGGATTCCCTTGTCAATTGAATGCGTATGCATCCATCGCCAGCACGCCGTATTCAACACTGGCATGCAGCAACTGCGCCTTCGCTCCAATGCCGGCCGCGCCCAGCGCCACGAACAGCGGCAACAGATGCTCTGCGCTCGGATGATTCTGACTGGCCGATGGCGCCCGGTTGCGATAGTCCAGCAGTGCCGCGCGGTCATTGTTTTCCAGATGCTCGCGCATCCAGCTTTCGAATTCGCTGACCCAGTGCGGCGCCGGCGCATCAACCGACTGGCCACGAAATTCATGCAGGTTATGCGTCATCGATCCAGACCCGATCACCAGCACGCCTTCGTGGCGCAACTGCGCCAGCGCCTGGCCGAGCAGGTGGTGCGACGCCGCACTGGCGCCACGCACCAGAGAGATCTGCATCACGGGCACATCGGCGGCCGGATACATCAAGCTGAGCGGTATCCACGCGCCGTGATCCAGGCCGCGCTGCGCGCTGCGTTCGACCGCCAAACCTGCCGCTTCGAACAACGAAGCGGTGCGCTCGGCCACTGCCGGCGCCCCAGGAGCTGGGTAACTTAGAGCGTGGAGTGCTTGGGGGAAACCGCCGAAATCATGGATCGTTGCTGGCTGTACCGCCAGCGACACTGCAGGGCGGCCTGTTGTCTCCCAGTGCGCGGAGATGACGGCAATCGCCTTGGGACGCGGCAGGCTCAGCCCCACACTCTGCAGAAAACGCCGTGCAGGGCTATCTTGCAGCGCCAGCATCGGTGATCCGTGTGAAATGAAGATGGTTGGAAATGGGGACATGGTGCACCTCGAAAGAACAAGCACCCATCATAACTATCTTTATCTGGTTGATAAATACGTCAATAGTGGCTAGACTATTTCTTTTTGATTGACAATAACGCGCAATGAACCTGTTTGCTGCAATGAAATTGTATGTCGCGGTCGTCGACGGCGGCAGCTTCGCGGCGGCGGCCGACAAGCTCGGCATGTCCAGGGCGATGGCTTCCAAGCAAATACAGAAGCTGGAAGAGCATCTGGGCACGCGCTTGCTGAACCGCACCACGCGCCGCCTCAGTCTGACCGAAACCGGCCGCGAGTTCCATCAGCGCAGCATACAGATCATCGGCGATGTCGACGAAGCCGAACAAATCGCGGGCCAGATGACGAACAAGCCGCAAGGCGTGCTCAAGGTGACGATCCCGCTCTCTTATGGGCAGCATCGGTTGGCTGCCGTCATCGGCGACTACACGCAAGCCTACCCGCAAGTGCAGCTCGATATTTCCGTCAGCGATCGCAAGGTCGATCTGATCGAAGATGGCCTCGACCTGGCGATCCGCATCGGCGCGCTGCCAGAGTCCGATCTGATTGCCCGCAAAATCAGCGGCGTGCGCAGCATCGTCTGCGCTGCACCCGCCTATCTGGCGCGGCACGGCGCACCACAAACGCCAGCAGACCTGTCGCGCCACGCATGCCTGGGCTACACTTTGAGCGGCAGTGGCGCCAATTGGCGCCTCGAGGGGCCAGGCGGCCAGGTGATCGTCCCCATCGATGGCCCGATCAGGGCCGACAATGGAGACATCCTTCGACTGGCAGCGATCAAAGGCGCCGGCATCGTGTTCCAGCCTCAGTTCATCGTCGACGATGATATCGCGGCAGGCACGCTGGTGCGCGTGCTGCCGGATTGGCAATCGGCGCAACTGGGCATCTACGCGCTCTACCCGAGCCGCAAACACCTGTCGGCCAAAGTCCGTACTTTCGTTGACTTTCTGGTGGCGCAACTGAAAGCCTAGCCCTTGCTCCTGAAAGAGGCGGCCTCGACATTTCTTCCATCTGGACAATTGGCTTCGCTTCAAACTGCAAGGGAACAACCGTCCATGTTTAGCAAGAGCATGTGCAACTGCGCCAACTCATCGCACAGTCGGCACTAAATTCGTTCAAGAAGCACCCCTGCTGCGAACTCGCTGATCACCAGAATCAGCTTCAAGCGCGCGCGTCCTGCCGACGAAGAGCTTGCACAGTTGACGTTCATCGAGCACGTCGAAATCGATCTCGGCAAAGATGACTGCCTGAGCCGACTGCCCCTTGAAGCGGTACACCGACTCAGCCAGAATGGCCCCGTCTCGAAATACCGGATGCCCGGCCGCGTCGTATTCCCCGGTAAAGGAGGTCAACGCATCGGCGCCCAGCGCATCGAGATGCAACAGGGCCGATTTCTCGCGGCCACAGTACGAGACCAGGGCGATGTCGCCATCGGTGAATCCGCCCTGCCTGCATAATGTGATCGCCTGCCTGGTCTGTTCATACCTCGAATTAATGGACCAGGAGCTGACAAGCGCCAAGGCCACGCTGGAAGCGAAGCTGACCGAGCAGCAGAAGGAAGCGGCGGACCTGGCCACTGAAAACGAGCATCAGGCTGGCAGAGACAGACTTCAAGATCGCAGCGCTGACGCACGAATTCGCCTGCTACCGCAAAATCCGCTTCGGCAAGGCTAGTGAAGCGCTTGCTGTTCGAGGAGACGGTGGATATGGACTGGCTACCATCGAAGAATCACTCCACGTCAGGCGCCTTCCAAGCCGCCGCGCCGCCGCTATCCAGAGCCTGTTTGCCACTGGCAAGCTCAATCGACTCACTGCTACCATTCAGAAACTCTACATAGCCCTGAGCTCAATTGGAAGATTGGGGCCACTGGACGCATACCGCATTGTTACGTTGCCAGCACGCTCAGCAACTGAAGCACAGCTTCATCGGGTCGAACCCGATCACACAACAGATGAACCTCTGGTGCTTCAGGTGGTTCATAGGGGCTGTCGATTCCGGTGAAATGCATCAACTCGCCCCGCCGCACCTTGGCGTACAAACCTTTCACGTCGCGTTGTTCACACGCGAACAAAGGGGTGTCGACAAACACTTCTACAAACTCACCCGGTGAAAAAAGACTGCGAGCCAATTGCCGATCTTTCACCATTGGCGAAATCAAGCTCACGATCACGATCAGACCAGCATCGACCATCAAGCGAGCCACTTCGGCAATGCGTCGCACATTTTCGCTGCGATCGGGACTGGCAAAACCGAGGTCACGACACAGGCCGTGGCGCAGATTGTCTCCATCGAGCACATAGGTGTGGCGGCCCTGTTGATGCAAGTGTTGCTCCAGCAAATTGGCCAGCGTGGACTTGCCTGCACCCGAGAGGCCGGTTAGCCAGATGCACCGAGGCTGCTGTTGCTTCATGCTTCCACGCACCGCCTGATCGATATGCCGCGTCTGCCAATGAAGATTCGGGTGCGAACTGTGTGTTGTGCTCATGAATCCTCTTGAATTGCGCCGCCGCGCTCTTGAAATCAATCGACGCCAGCCCAGGCAAATAATATATGTCATGCAGTTTACAGCCCAGCCATCGACAGTGATCTGGCCTTGCGCTCATTCCTCGATGCTGATCACACGCTGGATCTCGTCGGTCTTGAAGCCCAGCGCCATCGGGCTGCGCACGCCCGGCAGCGTGATCACGTCATAGAGCTCGTCGACCATGCCCTCGAAGCGCAGCCAGTGCACCGCGTCGCCGCTGCGCAGGTCGATCACCTGCACGCCGCAGCGCGCTTCGGCCTGGCGCGATTTCAGCGCCTCGTCGAGCGGCAGACCCGAGAAGGTCTTGTTGTGGCGCGGCCTGGACGTACCCACCAGAGCGAAGTCGCCGTGAAAGCTCAAGCCCCGCATGTAGCCGGCGCAAAAGGTCAGCGGCACAAAACGGCCGCTGTCGAGCTCGATATGGCCGAACTCGCCGGTGCCCGAATTGCACAGCCACAACTTGCCCTGGTACCAGCGCGGCGAATGCGGCATCGACAGTCCGCGCGCCACGATCTCGTTGCGCTGCACGTCGATCAGCACACCGCCGCCGCTGCGGTGATCACGCCAGCCGTCCACCACATCGGACTGGCTGACGGCGGTGACATAGGCCGCGCGGCCGCCCTTCATCGCCAGGCCGTTCAGATGGCAGCGATCCTCGGCGGCCAACTTGCTGATGAACGGCGGGCGCCACAGCGGCTTGAAGCTGTGCGTGTCGCTCAAGGTGGCCAGGCAACCGAACAACGTGTTGACGAAGACCAGGCGGCCGTCGGCGTCCACCGCCATGTCGTGGATGTCGCAATCACCGGTGGTGTTGCCGACCTGCGGCACGTACAGGCGGTCATGGCCGTCCTGCTGCTCGCCGCGCTTGAACATGTTCTCGAAGCGCCAGACCTGGTGCAGGCTGCTCAGGTAAAAGCCGTTCCCGGTCGGGCACAAGCCCATGCAGCGGTTGAAGCTGCGCTCGAATACCGACAACTCGCCGCCCGGCTTGAGCCCCAGCAAGAACAGCTTGCCGATCTGGTACGTGGTCAGTGCGATCGAGAGCTTTTGTTCATCGAGCCAGGCCAGCATCTGGCGCGAGGTGGTGATGTCGAGCGCCCGTGCGGCAGCGGCACCCGGGGCTGCCAAATTGTCATGATCCATCATTTTTCCTTGTGATTTTTGAGAATTGGGTGCTTTGGTACTTTGGTTCGATCTGTCCGATGCGCGCTGTTCAATTCAAGCGGCCGGTGCAGCGGCCAGCAAGCGCAACCCGCCGCCGTCGCAATACTGCCGCCACATGCGCTCCAGCAAGCTCTGAAAGTCCAGCACATAGCGCTCGATGTCGCACAGCGGCGAAGCCAGCATCTGCGCGCGCAAGGCGGCGCGGCCCTGGCGCAGCGCCAAACGGTTACAGGCCAGCGCCACCGCTGCCGCCACATAACCGGCTTCGTCATCGGCCACCCAACCCGGCTGGCCCAGCGTGTGCATGAAGCTGGCCCCCATGCGCGACACAAAATTGCCGCCCGTCAACGCCACCACCGGCACGCCCATCCACAGCGCCTGCAGCGTGGTGGTGCCGCCGTTGTAGGGCGCAGGGTCGAGCCCGATATCGATCTCGCCATACTCTTGCATCATCTCGGCCAAGCCGCTCGGGCCACGCAACTCCAGCCGTTCGGGCGCAATACCGTGAGCGGCGAACAGCGTGGCAAAGCGCGCGCGCACCTCGGCGTCTTTCAGCGACGGTGCCTTCAGCAGCAACTGCGAGCCCGGCACCGCGTGCAGCACCCGCGCCCACAGCGCCACCGTGCGCGGTGTCAGCTTCATTGCGTTGTTGAACGAGCCAAAGCGCAGCGCTGCATCGGGCGAGCGCGCCTTGGGCAGCGGGTAGTCGTCCACCGGCGCCCAGCAAAACACGCTGCCAGGGAGCTGGGCAATGCCTTCGCTGAACAAATGGCCATGCTCGGCCGGGCTGACCACCGCGTCGCCGATCAGCCAGTCGATGGCCGACAGGCCGGTCGAATGCGGGTAACCCAGAAACGTGGCCTGCACCGGCGCAGCACGCAGCGCGAACACGCCCAGCCGGTGCGTGGCAGTGTGGCCACCCAGGTCGATCAGCACCTGCACGCCGTCGGCGACGATGGTGCGCTGCAGCGCCGCGTCGTCGAGCGCCGCCGCCTCGACCCAGCGCACGGCGCAGTCTTGCGCCTGGCGCGTGTACTCGTCGTGCATCGTGCCGGTGTGATAGATGCAGACCTCGATGCGGGCAGCGTCCAGCCGCAGCAGCACCGGCAGCATGAAGATGTTGACCGGGTGCTGGCGGTGCAGATCGCCGGTGACCAGGCCGATGCGCAGCCGCCGATCGGGCTGGTTGGAATGGGTCGGATCGGCAAAGTTGCGGCGCTGCACCGCGGCCTCGATCGGCGCGCACAAGCGGCGATGCAACTCGGCCACCTCGGCCGCCGCCAGATCATCCTGATACAGCGCCGTCATCGCAATGCTCGATGCCAGCCGGGAGAGCGGGTCACCGCCAGCCGCATGAGCTGCTTGCAGCGCCGCCAGATGGCCCGCCGCGTCGCCGACCCGGCCCTGCAGACCGGCGCGCAACAGCCTGGCCTCGGCGTTGCCCGGGTCCAGCGCCTGCAAGCGTTCGAGCGTGCTGCGGCAGTCGGCGAGAGCATAGACCTCGGACTGTATCCTGGCCAGCGCCAGCAATGCGTCCACGCTGCCGGGGCGGATGACCAGCGCCTTGTTCAATAGCGCGATCGCCTCCTGCCAGTCGTTGTGACGGTAGACCCGGGCGGCCAGCGTGCGCAAAAAATCCGGGTTGTTCGACTGTCCAGCCCGGGCAAAAGCCTTCTCGGCCGCCAGTGCATTGCCGATGCGCAGCAGCGCCTCGCCCAGATACATCATCGAGCCATGGCGAACAGGGCGGATGTCGAGCAGGCCAGCCAAGGCCATCACTGCGCCTTGCGCATCGCCGGCATTGAGCCGCCACACGCCCAGCCAATGCAGCGCTTCGCCGTTGATCGGCTCCAACGCACACGCCTGCTGCACGGTCTGGGCCAGTTCGGCTGCATCGGCAGCGCCGCTCATCTCCAGCAGCCGCGCCAGATACAGCGCGCTGAGCCAATCGCCAGGTTCTTCGCTCAGCCAGGCGGCAAACCGCTGCGCCAATTCGCCCGCGCCCGGCAGTTCGGCGCGCCCCAGCAGCGCATCACCGGCTGCGGCGTCTCGCCAGCCGTCCACCGCCAGCGCCTGCAACTGAGGCAGCAAGCCCGCATCCAGCCGCAGCGCCTGGCGGGCGCTGTAACCGGCTTGCCAGGGCAATGTCTGCGCAGCGTAGGCACGAGCCAGCGCGAGCCAAGGCCCGGCCAGGCTGGGCGCTGCGCCGACCTGGCGCCACAACGAACCCACCGCCTGCTGGGGCTGTGCAGTCTTCAATAATTCGAGCACCTCGGACTTTGACATCGAAGACACCGGGTAGATCTGCTGCAGCGCCGGAAAATCCGGCACCGCGCCTTCAAAGATTTGCTGCTGCACCAGCACCTCGTCGCCCAGCGAGTAAGTGAGCGCAATACGTTGCAGATCCAATGTTTGCCCACTGGCATCAGCCTCGCGCAGTTGTTGCGCCAAGGCCAGCCAATGCCAGGATTGGCGTGCGCCGCGCTGTGGATCGCGCAACACCGCTTGGGCGCCGACCAGCACCTTGCGCGCCAACTGATCGGCGTCACGCACCGGGAAATGCGCCAGCCTGAACGCCAGGTCGACCCGGCTCACCGGCTGCCCGGTCTGATCATGGATGGCATGGTGCGAGCCAGTCGACCAGCCGTACTCGGCACACAGCTCAGAGCGCAGAACGAGCTTGCTAAGCGAACGGTGCTCCAGGCTGCGGTGGCTGGTCATGCGCCTGAAGAACGGCTGGCCGGAATTAGTTTCAGCGTCAGCTTCAGCTTCAGGCGCCGGCAAATAGGTCCGCCAAGCCATTGCACCAGCGTGACCGGGCGGGATGGTCGCCAGCGCGGCATGCAGGGCGGCCCGATCGGGCACGGCCAGCAACTCGTCGGCGTCCAGCGGCAGCACGAAGTCCACACCAGGGCGGGCCGCCACCGCGCGTGCTACCCGGTTCATCATCGAGGCCTGCGGGTAGCTGGGGTCATCGCAGACATGAATATGCAGCGCCAACCCTTCGGCCCGCAATTGCTGCAGCACCCAACGGGTACGGTCGACCGACAGGTTGTCCACCACATGCAATTCGTCGATCAACTGCAGGTTGTAGCGCGCCCACATTTCGACCACATCGGCCTCGTTGCGGACGCAGGCAATCCCAATACAAAAGCTCATGTTGAAACTTTCAAAGAAACATCCTCCTTGGCAACATCATCACCCCGGAAGCACCGGCTGCGTCACGGCTTGGTTGACCAGCAACTGCGCATACAGCCCCTGGTTGTAGACGTCGTAGGTCAGGCTACCATTTGTCACCGTACCCATGAAGTTCCAACCTTCGGAGTACACCGCATCACCCGTAGTGCCGTCGATCGCCAATTGATGACGCTGCTCAGGTTGGTTGTCGTCGGCGCCATCGGCGCCCAGGTCGTAAGACCCGTCAGCCCAGCCATTGGCGTTGTTGAAGCTGTTGAAACCGGCCATGTCCAGCACATCATGGTAAGCAAGGATCAGCGTGTTGTCGCCGCTGCCGGTCAGGTCGATGCGCTCGATCGATTCGATGCGTGAGCTGCTGCTGCCCAGGCCGCCACCCTGGTTGGCGATGGCTGTCAGGTTCAGCGTGATGCTCGCACCCTGCAGCGCCAGCGTGTCGATGCCGCCGCCGCCGTCCACTCTTGCCAGTTGGCTGTCATTGCCGCCCAAGCCAAAAGCCGACTGCAGCGCCGAGACGTTGCTGGCATTGATCTCGATGCGGTCGTCCCCGGCGCCGCCATACAACACATCCGCTCCGCCAAAGCCGGTCAAGGTGTCGTTGCCGGCCCCGCCGACCAGAGTTTGGCCAACGGCGGTACCGATCACCTCGTTGGCGTCGCCGTCGCCGAGGAAGTCGACTGACGTCTGGCTGAACGCCCCCGTCGTGCTGCCGAAGATCACGTAGCTGCTGCCAGCATAGTCGCGTTCAGCGGGGCTGCTGCCCGACGCTCCGACGATCAGGTCGGCCAGGCCGTCACCGTTCACGTCGCCTGCGCTGGCCACGCTGATGCCACTCTTGTCATACTTGCACTGGCCGTTGATGACGAAGCCGCCGATGCCCTCCGCAACATCGCTCAGCTCTACAGCACCGTTGCCGGTCTGGCCAAACACCACGTAGCTGCGCCCGGCATTGGTGACTGCAGCGGGACTGCCGTACTTCGCCCCGACGATCAGGTCGGCCAGGCCGTCGCCGTTCACATCCCCCGCGCTCGCCACGCTGTAGCCACTTTGATCATTACTGTATTGGCCGTTGATCACGAAGCCGCCGCTACCCGCCTCGATCAGGCTCAAATCGACCGCATCACTGTCGGTCTTGCCGAACACCACATAGCTGCGCCCGGCATCGCCCTCCCCGGCTATGTCGCTTGTATTGGCCCCGATGATCAGGTCAGCCAGACCGTCGCCGTTCACATCGCCCGCGCTCGCGACGCTGGTGCCGCTGTTGTCCCCCCTGCATTGGCCGTTGATCACAAAGCCGCCGATTCCCGCCTCGATCAGGCTCAGCTCGATCACGTCGCCGTCGGCCTTGCCGAACACCACATAACTGCGCCCGGCATCGCTGAGGCCCGCAGGGTCGCCTTGTCTCGCCCCGACGATCAGGTCGGCCAAGCCGTCGCCGTTGACGTCGCCCGCGCTCGACACGCTGAGGCCGCTCCTATCACTCGCGCATTGGCCGTTGATCACAAAGCCTCCGCTTCCCTGTTCGACCACGCTCAGGTCAACCGGGTTGACGTCGGCCTTGCCGAACACCACATAGCTGCGCCCGGCATTGCTGTACGGCCCCCCGACGATCAGGTCGGCCAGACCGTCGCCGTTCACGTCCCCAGCGCTTGCCGCGCTGAAGCCATTGCGACCGTTCGCGACCGAGGCGTTGATCACAAAGCCACCGCCCCCCTGTTCGACAGCGCTCAGGTCGACTGCAGTGCTGTCGGTCTTGCCGAACACCACATAGCTCAGCCCGGCATAGTTGCCGGTCTTTGGGGCCCCGACGATCAGGTCGGCCAAGCCGTCGCCGTTCACGTCGCCCGCGCTGGCAACGCTCCAGCCGCTGTTGTCAGCCGCGCATTGGCCATTGATAACGAAACCGCCGGTCCCCACCTCGATCGCGTTCAGATCGACCGCGCTGGCGTCCGTGTGGCCAAACACCACATAACTGCGCCCGGCATAGCCGCCAACGCCAAAGGCGCCGACGATCAGGTCGTCCAAGCCGTCGCCGTTGACGTCCCCCGCGCTCGCCACACTGAAGCCACTCTTATCGTTCAACTGCTGGCCGTTGATGACAAAGCCACCTATCCCCGCCGCAATCGTGCTGAGCTCGCCCAGAAACAGCGGCTCCGTCACCGTCACCATCTGCACCGACTGCGCCAGCGCATCGGCCAGCAGCACCTGCGCCTGGCCGGTGTCGCTGTTGTAGACGCTGTAACTGGCTGCGTTGCCGTCCGTCACCGTGCCCATCAGCGTCCAGTTGGCACCGTTCACCGTCACCGCGTCACCGCTGTTGCCGCTGATTACCACCTGATGCCGGCCTTCGTTAGCCGCAAAGATGTAAGTACCGTTGCTCCAACCCTGGTCAACTTGCGTGGCGCTGTTGATCAAGTTCATGCCGGCCATGTCCAGCACATCCTGATAGCCCAACGTTACGCTGTTGTCGCCGCTGCCGCTCAGGTCGATACGCTCGATGCTTTCGAGGCGCGAGCTGTTGCTGCCCAGGCCGCCACCCTGGCTGGCGATGGCTGTCAGGTCGAGCGTGATGTTGGCGCCCTGCAGCGCCAGCGTGTCGAAACCGCTGCCGCCGTCCACCCGCGCCAATTGGCTGATGTTGCCGCCAGAACCAAAAGCCGATTGCAGTGCATTGATGTTGCTGGTGTTGATCACCAAGCGGTCGTGCCCGGCGCCGCCCATCAGCACATCAGCGCCGCCGTAACCGGACAAGGTGTCGTTACCGGCGCCGCCGACCAGAGTCTGGCCTTCAACGCTGCCGGTCAGCAAGTTGTCGCCGCTGTCGCCGAGGAAGTCGACCGCGCTCTGGCTGAACGCCCCCGTCGTGCTGCCAAA
>CANFGA010000063.1 GCA_947446335.1 Oxalobacteraceae bacterium
GACATCCCCAGCACCAGCCCCAGCAGCGTGCGCGGCGACAGCGTCTTTTTCATCCAGAATGCAGTGATCAATGCACCCCAGATCGGCGCTGTGGCGTTCAGCACCGACAGGATAGCCGCCGACAGCGTTTGCGCAGCGTAGGCGAACAGCAAAAAGGGCAGGGCGGAATTGAAGCAGCCCAGCACCAGATAATGCTTCCAGTGCAAGCGCCAGTTCAGCGGCTTTTTCAGCAGCAGCGCGACGGCGGCTAGAAACAGCGCAGCGAAGCCGACCCGGTATTCGATCATCACGGCCGGCCCCAGGATAGGCGCACCGATGCGCATGAAGAGGAAGGAGCCGCCCCAGATTGCCGCCAGCGACAGCAGTTGCAGCAAGCTCGCCGTGTTCATCGATTCAATTCATCAGTTCAGTTGATCGGGCAGACGGTGGCGCTCGGCTCGAGCGGCGCTTCCGATTGCGCCACCTGCAGCGTTGCCGGCACGCCATTCTTGATCGCGGTCATTTGCGCGATGATCGAAATGGCGATCTCGGCCGGCGTCTTGCTGCCGATGTAGAGCCCGATCGGACCGTGCAGGCGCGCCACTTGCTCTGCGCTGACGTCGAACTCGAGCAAGCGCTCGCGCCGGTTGGCCTGGTTGATGCGCGAGCCGATCGCGCCGACATAGAAGGCGTCGGACTTGAGCGCTTCCATCAGCGCCAGGTCATCGAGCTTGGGGTCGTGCGTCAGCGCGACGACGGCGCAGCGCGCATCGAGCTTTGCTTCCAGCATCAGATCGTCCGGCATTTCATGCACCAGCTGCACGCCTTCCAGATGCCAGTCGGCGCGGTATTCTTCGCGCGGATCGCAGACAATGACCTGGTAATCCATCGCCTTGGCGATCTGCGCCAGGAAGCGCGACAGCGAGCCGGCGCCGATGATGAACAAACGCCAGCGCGGTCCGTGCAGCGTGATCAACGCCTCGCTGGTCAATTGCTGGATGGCGCCGGCGTCGCCCTTGCTCAGCGTGACCGCGCCGGTTGCCAGGTCGAGGCGGCGCGCCACCAGTTCATGCTGGGCGAGGCGCTCCAGCAATGGGGCAATCTGGCTCTCTGGCGACAAGGTTTCGATCGCCAGTTCGATGCTGCCACCGCAAGGCAAGCCGAAGCGGCGCGCCTGGTCGGCGCTGATGCCATAACTGACGATGTCGGGGATGCTGCGGTCGATTCCATGCTCACGCATGCGTTCGATCAAGTCATCTTCGATGCAGCCGCCGGAGACCGAGCCGACGATCCTGCCGTCGTCGCAAATGGCGAGCATGGCGCCGATCGGGCGCGGGCTGGAACCCCAGGTTTTGGTGACGGTGACGAGTTGGCAGCGGTGGCCTGACGCTATCCATTGCGCGCTTGTTTTCAGGACGTCGAGATCGATGCTATCCATGCGAGGTGATGCTCCATATGCTTGAGTGAACCATCGAATATACTACGGGCTCACAAAGCTTGCAGGAACACAAGATGAAGCACGACAATGAAGTGGATGTGGAGGATGACATCGAGGACGACGATGACGGCGAGCCCAAGTTCGGGCGGCTGCTGATGTTTCTGATCCTGGCCGTGGTTTTTTGCGGGGTGCTGACCTGGGTGATGGGGCGCTACTTTCCGGATTTCCCCAATTTCACGTGATGGAGTCTGATTCGCACAAGAGTGCGAGTCAGTTTTTTTTCATTATGGCAGCAGCGCCTTGCCGCTTGCCCGCTTGGCCTTGACTTCGGCCACCGCCTTGTTGATCGCGCTGATCCGGTACGCGGTGGCAGGGTGGTTGGCCGTGTGGCTGTTCAAGACCGTGGCCGGGTACTGGCTGGCCAGGCGTTGCCAGAATGCTGCAGCCTGATCGATGTCGTAACCGCCGCGCGCCAGCAGATAGATCGCCAGTCGGTCGGCGGCCGCGTCCATTGCACGCGGCATCGCCTTCACGCCTGCGCTGCCGACCAGCATCGTCAGGTCGGGTTGCACTGCGACCAGATTGTCGATGATGCTGCCCAGTGTGGCCATCGATCGTTGTTTGTCCGCGTGGCCCAGAATGTTGTGCGCCATGTCCTTGGCCATCACGTAGGCGATCGCGTCATCAGTATGGGCGAAAGCGATCATGCCGCGCGTGAGCATCAGGCGCTGGCCATCGGCATACGAGTTGACGTTGTCGGCATTGCCCAGTTCCACCCGGAATGCGCAGGCGCGCGTGATCGGCACGTTCAGCACCTGGTTGCCCAGACCACGTGCAATCGTCATCTTCAGCGTGCTGCGCTTGCCGAGGAGCGGGCCGAGCACCCCGGCGGCATCGGTTTCGGCTTCGGGGCCAGTCGGCAAGGGCTGGCCTTCGGCGGCGATCAAGCCATCGCCCTTGCGCAAGTCGGCGCGCGCGGCGCCGCTGCCGGCCAGCACATTCGATACCTGCAGCCGGTCGCCGTAGCCGAGCACCGCTTGCGCCGCATCGGCATAGGCGTCGGGATAGGAAAATTTGTTCTTGGCGGTGAAACCGAGCAGGTTGCGCGCCTGCGCCTTGCACAGGTCGGCGTTCTCGATCAGCAGCGGTCCGGCGACCTTGTACAAGCGCTCTTGCAGCGCCACCATCTGGCTCAAGGTTGCGCGCGCGCTCGCCATCTCGGGCGTGACCGGCACTGTTTCCGGCAGGTCGGCACCGGGCACCGGCGCTTGCACGGTGGCGCAAGCCGACAACAGCAAGCCCACAGTGAAAGTGAGCGCCAGAGCGCCGAACGGCCTGGTCTTGCAGCTTGAATGGACGATACCGTGCATGGAAATCCTTATTGTTGGCCGGTGCTGCCGAAACCGCTGGCACCGCGTTCGCTCGCATCAAAACTGTCGACGATATTGAAACCCACTTGCAGCACCGGGACGATGATCAATTGCGCCAGACGCTCCATCGGTTCCAATGTGAATGGCTGGCTGCCCCGGTTCCAGGTCGAGACCATCAACTGGCCCTGATAGTCGGAATCGATCAAGCCTACCAGATTGCCCAGCACGATGCCGTTCTTGTGGCCCATCCCGCTGCGCGGCAAGATCATCGCGCAATAGCCGGGTTCGCCAATGTGGATGGCCAGCCCGGTCGGGATCAATATCGTCTGGCCCGGTGCTATCGTGATCGCAGCGTCGATGCAGGCGCGCAAGTCGAGGCCGGCGCTGCCGGGCGTGGCGTAAGCCGGCAACAGGTCTTGCATGCGCGGGTCGAGGATCTTGATGTCGATGGTTTTCATGATGTTTGCTTTATGGTGTTTGCTGTAATCTTGTGGAAATTTCCGTCACCAGCAGGCGCGCCAGCGTCAGCTTGTCGGCGCGCGGCAGCAGCGTATGGCCGTCGGCATCGAACAGCATGATTTCATTGTCGTCCTGGCCGAAGGTCTGATGGCCGATGTTGCCAACCAGCAGAGGGATGTCTTTTTTCTCGCGCTTGCGCGCACCGTATTCGATCAGGTTTTCCGATTCGGCCGCGAAGCCGACGCAATAGGGCGCACCATCGAGTTTGGCCCTGGCGGCAACGGTGGCCAGGATGTCGGGGTTTTCTTCGAATTCCAGCAGCGGCAGCGCCCCCCCGGGCTGCTTCTTCATTTTTTGCGCGCTCGCATTCTTGATGCGCCAGTCGGCCACTGCCGCCACGGCGATGAACACGTGCTGGCCTGCCACTGCCGCTTGCACCGCATCCATCATCTGTTGGGCGCTTTGCACGTCGATGCGGCGCACCCCGTACGGTGCGGCTAGCGCCGTCGGACCCGATACCAGGGTCACCTCGGCGCCCGCTTCGCTTGCGGCGCGCGCCAGCGCATAACCCATCTTGCCCGACGATAAATTGGTGATCCCGCGCACCGGATCGATCGCTTCGAACGTCGGTCCGGCCGTGATCAGGACGTGCTTGCCGGCCAATACCTTGGGCTGGAACAGTGCGACCATGGCGTCGTGCAATTGCTGCGGCTCTTGCATGCGGCCCATGCCCGTTTCGCCGCAAGCCTGCGCCCCTGCACCCGGTCCCAGGATCAGGATCGCGTCGTCGATCAATTGCGCGCGGTTGCGCTGGGTGGCCGGGTTTTGCCACATTTCCAGGTTCATCGCCGGCGCGATCAGGAGCGGCAATGCGCGCGGGCGCGCCAGGCACAGTGTCGACAGCAAGTCGTCGCAGACGCCGTGAGCCAGCTTGGACATGAAGTCGGCCGAGCAGGGCGCGATCAGGATCGCGTCGGCGCCGCGGGTGAGATCGATGTGTGCCATGTTGTTGGCCACGCGCGCATCCCACTGGTTGTCGTAGACCGGATTGCCAGAGAGCGCCTGCATCGTGACCGCGGTGATGAAGTGGCTTGCCGCATCCGTCATCACCACCTTCACCGAAGCGCCCGACTTGACCAGAGCGCGGCACAGTTCGGCGGCCTTGTAGCAAGCGACGCCGCCGGACAGGCCGAGAATGATTTTCTTGCCGGATAATTCCATTGCGACTCCAGGTTGGTGGTAACGAGGCAGGCGCGGTTATTTGTTCACGCGCCGCAATTCATCGATGATGAACAATGCGGCGCCGATCGAAATGGTCATGTCGGCGACATTGAAGGCCGGGAAATGGCCCCAGCTTTTCCAGTGGAAATCGAGAAAATCGACCACGTGGCCGTACAGGATGCGATCGATCACGTTGCCGATCGCGCCGCCGAGGATCAGCGCCAGGGCCCAGCAAAACAGGCGCTGGCCGGCATGCTTCTTGAGCAGATAGATGATGAACGCCACCGCTGCGAGCGCGATCCCGGTGAAAAAATAGCGCTGCCAGCCGCTTTCATTGGACAGGAAACTGAAGGCGGCGCCGCGGTTGTAAGCCAGCACCAGATTGAAAAACGAGGTCACGACGCGCTCTTCGCCAAACACGAACAGCTTGTTGACGGTGATCTTCGTGATCTGGTCGATCAGCACGATGACGGCGGCGATGCCCAGCCACGGCAGCATGCTTGGCGTCGTTTGGGTCGAATAGCGATTCTTGATGGCCATGGAGTTTCCAGGTGGGGTAAGGGACGCCCTTGCACGCAGGCAAGGGCGCTCTCAAGCTTGATGACGCCGGATCAGGCGACCTTGCGCGCTTCGCCGTTGCCAAACAAGTTGCTGATGCAGCGCGCGCACAAGGTAGGGTGCTCGGCATGCGCCCCCACATCTTGGCGGTAGTGCCAGCAGCGCTCGCATTTGGCTGCGTTCGACGCACTCACGGCCACGCTTTCATCGGCCGCACTGGCCACCTCAAATACATCGGCCTGCGAGGTGATGAAGACGAATTTCAAGTCATCCCCCAGGCTTTCCAGCAATGCGTACTTGGCGCCGCTGGCCTTGATCGACAACTCTGCCTGCAGCGACGAGCCGATGGCGCCCGAGCCGCGCAATTCTTCCAGTTGCTTGGTGACGTCGGTGCGCACCGCGCGCAGCAGGGTGAATTTTTCCAGCAGCGCGGCGCCGTCGGCTACTTCCGGCAAGACCCAGTAGATTTGCGTGAAGATGGTTTCGTCGCTGGCCTGGTAGGCATCGCTGCTTGCGAAGATGGTCCATGCTTCTTCGGCCGTGAACGACAGCGTGGGCGCCATCACGCGCAGCAAGCTTTGCGTGATGTGCCATAGCGCGGTCTGGGCCGAGCGGCGCGCCGTTGAAGTCAAGCCGGATGTGTACAGTCTGTCCTTGAGGATGTCGAGGTAGAAGCCGCCCAAATCTTCCGAGCAATAGGTCTGCAGCTTCGAGATCACCGGATGGAATTCGTAACTCTCGTAGTGGGTCAGGATCTCTGCTTGCAGTTGCGCCATGCTGGCGATCGCGTAGCGGTCGATGTCGAGCAGGTCGGCTACTGGCAGCGCATCCTTGGCCGGATCGAAGTCGGAAGTGTTGGCCAGCAGGAAGCGCAGCGTGTTGCGGATGCGGCGATACGATTCGGTGACCCGTTTCAGGATTTCATCCGAGATCGACAATTCGCCCGAGTAATCTGTCGAAGCGACCCACAGGCGCAAGATGTCGGCGCCCAGCGTGTCTGAAATCTTTTGCGGCGCGACGACATTGCCTTTTGACTTGGACATCTTCTTGCCTTCGCCATCGACCGCGAAGCCGTGCGTGAGCAAGGCTTTGTACGGTGGGCAGCCGTTCAGCATCGACGAAGTCAGCAGCGACGAATGGAACCATCCGCGATGCTGGTCCGAGCCTTCCAGGTACAGGTCGGCCGGAAATTGCAATTGATCCGAGTGCGAGCCCTTGCCGGCAGGGCCGCCCAGCACGGTCTGGTGCGTGGTGCCGGAGTCGAACCAGACATCGAGCGTATCCCTGTTCTTGACGTAGTTGACGGCATCGTCGCCGAGCAAATCCTTGATATCGAGCGCTTGCCATGCATCGATGCCGCTCTTTTCGATCAGTTGCGCCACTTGTTCGAGCAATTCGGGCGTTCTCGGATGCAAGTCGCCGCTTTCCTTGTGCACGAAGAAAGCCATCGGCACGCCCCATTGGCGCTGACGCGACAAGGTCCAGTCGGGCCGGTTGGCGATCATTCCGTGCAAGCGGGCCTGGCCCCAGTCAGGGAAGAAGCGGGTGGCGGCGATGCCGGCCAGCGCCGTTTCGCGCAGCGTGGCGCCGCCGTTCCGAGGCGTGAGATCCATGCCGGCGAACCACTGCGAGGTGGCGCGGTAGATGATCGGCGTCTTGTGGCGCCAGCAATGCATGTAGCTGTGTTCGAACATCTTCAGGTGCAGCAGCGCGCCCGCTTCGGTCAAGGCGTCGCAGATCGGCTTGGACGCTTCCCAGATCGACATGCCGCCAAACAGCGGCAGCCAGGATGCATATTTGCCATCGCCCAGCACCGGTTTCAGGATATCGTCATCCTTGACGCCGTGCGCCTTGCAGGAAATGAAGTCATCGACGCCGTAAGCTGGCGCCGAGTGGACGATGCCGGTGCCGCTCTCGGTGGTGACGTACTCGGCCAGATACAGCGGCGAGAGCCGATCGTAACCGGCGTCGAGCTTGTACAGCGGGTGGTGAAACGCAATGCCAGCCAGCGCGGCACCGAGGCAGGTGGCGATGATCTTGCCTTCGCGCTGATAGCGCGCCAGGGAGGATTCGACCAGATCGACCGCCAGGATCAAGAGATTGCCATCGGTTTGCACCAGCGCATAGCTCACTTCCGGATGCACGTTCAGCGCCTGGTTCGATGGAATGGTCCACGGTGTCGTGGTCCAGATCACGATCTGACCTTCATCGCTCGGCAAGGCCGTCAAGCCGAAGGCAGCGGCCAGTTTGGCCGGTTCAGCGAAGCGGAAGCCGACATCGATCGCCGGGTCGCGCTTGTCCTGGTATTCGACTTCTGCCTCGGCCAAGGCCGAGCCGCAGTCGAAGCACCAGTTGACCGGCTTCAAGCCGCGATAGACATAGCCTTTATCGAGCAGCGTGCCGAGCGCGCGCAACTCATCGGCTTCATTGCCGTAGTTCATCGTCAAATACGGCTTGTCCCAATCGCCCAGCACGCCGAGGCGGATGAAGTCCTTTTTCTGGCGCTCGACCTGTTCGATCGCATAGCTGCGCGCCTTGACCAGCACATCGGCAGTCGGCAGGTTCTTGCCGAATTGCTTTTCGATCTGGATCTCGATCGGCATGCCGTGGCAATCCCAGCCCGGCACATAGGGCGCATCGAAACCGGCCATCGTGCGCGCCTTGATGATCATGTCTTTCAGTATCTTGTTGACCGCGTGACCGATGTGGATATCGCCGTTCGCATATGGCGGGCCGTCGTGCAGGATGAATTTCGGACGGCCGGCAGCGGCCTTGCGGATGCGCTGGTAGATTTTCTTGTCCTGCCATTGCTGGACCCACTGCGGTTCGCGCTTGGCCATGTCTCCGCGCATCGGAAATGGCGTCTCCGTCATGTTGACCGGGTATTTGCTGTCAGGCTTCTTGGCCGATTTCTGCTGCTTGGGTGCGACTGGTTTGCTGGTATCGGACATGTTTTTTCTTCACTGTATGAGAGGTATTCGGTGTCGCCGGACGCTGGCGCAGGAAAAACGCTGACAGCGTCAAATTCGGTCGGTCGCGGTGATGGCCTTGCGCGGCTGGTTGAAGAAGGCGCGCGCACGCTGCGTGTCGTTGGCGATCGCGGCGGTCAGGCTGGCAAGGTCCGGGTATTTTTCTTCATCGCGCAGTTTTTCGAGAAATTCGACGCGCACCAGTTTGCCGTAGCACGATGCGCCATAGTCGAACAGATGCACTTCCAGCAGCACGCGCCCGCTGTCGTCGACTGTTGGGCGCACACCCAGGCTGGCCACGGCCGGCAGCGGCCTGGCACCGAGTCCGTGCACCTGGACCACAAAGATGCCCGACAGCGCAGGGCGGTGCGCCACGCGCAGGTTCAGCGTCGGAAAACCGAGTGTGCGACCGAGTTTCTGGCCGTGGATCACGTGACCCGAGATCGAGTACGGATGGCCCAGCAATTGCTCGGCATGGGCAAAATCGCCCTGGCCCAGCGCGCTGCGCACGGCCGACGACGAGATGCGGATGCTGCCGTTCATCACCGTGGGCAAGGTGGCGACATGAAAACCGTATTGCTTGCCGGCCTCGGTCAGCATCGCCACGTTGCCGGCGCGCCTTGCACCGTAGCAAAAATCATCGCCGACCATCAGCCACTTCACGTGCAAGCCATCGACCAGCACGCGTTCGGTGAATTCGCGCGGGCTCAAGGCCGAGAAATGTTCGCTGAAGTGCTTGACGATGACGCGATCGATGCCATTGTCGGACAGCGATTGCAATTTGTCGCGCAAGTTCGCGATGCGTGGCGGTGCTCGGCTCATGTCGCCGGCGCGCTCGGCGAAAAATTCGCGCGGATGCGGCTCGAACGTCATCACGGCTGCTTCCAGATGCAGTTCCGTGGCAGCGCTGCGCACGCGCGCGAGCAAGGCTTGATGGCCATAATGCACGCCGTCAAAGTTGCCGATGGTCAGTGCGCAGGGCGCGCGCGCCTGTGCGTTGGGGAGTCCGCGAAATACCTTCATGGGAATTGTGGTGAAAAACCGTCGCTCAAAAGGGTGGATGAAACCGTGGATCAAGCTCGCCGATGTTAGTCGTGGAGTCAACTCTCAAGCCGTGGATTATACCCGCGGATGATACGGACAGTTTCAGTGATGCACTGCGGTATTGCCGGCAACACCAGATGCTGATCGCTGAAAAGACGAAAAGCGAGGTCTGCAGCGCATGGAGAATCGCTTTTTGGGCTTGTTTTTTGACTGGTCCGCTCAGTTGCGGTTCACTTGCAGGATCCAGTAACGCGCCAGATCGGCTGCGCCGTCCACGCCTTGTACGGTTTTCCATGCTGCGATCGCGTTCGGCTTCTTGCCTGCCTGCGCGTAAGCGATGCCCAGGTGCAGTTTCGCTTCATTCGGGTACTTCAGCGTGCCCATCTTCAGCGCTTGCTGCATCAATGCCAGGCCCGGGTCGGCCTGGCCATTGCTGACCATCGCAAAGCCGAGCGCGGCCAGGCCATCGGCATTCTTGTTCTTGATCAGGTCGGCCTGATCCAGATCCGCACTTTTTTTGCTGTCAGCCTGATTTTTCAAGGCCAGAGTTTTGAGACGCTCGTGGCGCGCAGCATCGGTCCCGCTGCCCAGCGCACCGCTCTTGTAACCTTGGTCGATGACCTTCAGCGCTTCAGCCGAGTTGCCGGCGAGCAGAGCGAACTGGCCCATTTCCATGTACTGGGCCGGCTTGGTCAGCAAGCCGTTGGCCAGTTTCAAACGCTGCACGTCGAGCTCTAACCTGCTGGAAAAGCCGGGCTTGCCGGACACGCGGTTGAGCAAGTCGGCCCAGTAACTGGCCTTCGGATAGCTGCCGGCCAGCTTTTCGAGCGTGGTCACATAGCCGGCCTTGTCGTTCTGCTTGAGCAAGATGTTGGCCAGCATCTGCAACTGGCCCTCGGTGGCGCCACGGCTGCTTTGCGCAGACAATTCCTTGGCAGCGGCCGCATAGTTGCCGCTGACGTAATAGGTCTGGATCAGCAGATCGCGCATGGGCTCGGTCTCGCCCTCCTTCAGCGAACGGTTGATCCAGACGATCGCCTTCGGCCAATCCTTGGCGCGGTAATACATGCCGGCCAGGCCCTGGATGAATGTGGGCTGCTGCGCCGCAGGCAAGCGGCCCGAGTTGATGACGAACTCAAAGGACTTGGCAGCGGTTTCATTGTCGCCGCCGGCGGCAGCTGCCGCGCCGCGCACGTATTCGATCTGGTACAGCTCGAACGGGGTCTTCGCGTTGATGCGGTCCGCTTCGCGCAGTTTGGTCAAGGCTTCTTTGTGCTTGCCGCCCGCCGTCAGTTTTTGCGCGTCCTGCAACACCTTGCCCACTTCCGCGCGCACGGTATCGGCTGCGTGCGCCGACTGAACCAGGCCCAGCAGAGATGGTGCCAGCATCAAGCTGGTGGCAGCGATGGTGCCGATGAAGAGACCTGGCAGCAAGCCCCGGCCGAGTCGAAATAGGATCATGAATACTCTTTCAGTCAAAGCGATGCAGGGCGGACACGGATGC
>CANFGA010000064.1 GCA_947446335.1 Oxalobacteraceae bacterium
GCGCCAAGAAAGTGGCGGGCGGCTACAGCATCTCGGGCAGCAAGATGTGGATTTCGAATTCCCCGATCGCCGATGTGTTCGTGGTCTGGGCCAAGGATGACGAAGGCCAGATCCGTGGCTTCATCCTGGAAAAAGGGATGAATGGCTTGAGCGCGCCTGCGATCCACGGCAAGTTCGGCTTGCGCGCATCGATCACCGGCGAAATCGTCATGGATGGCGTGTTCTGTCCAGAAGAAAATGCTTTTCCCGACGTGCGCGGCTTGAAAGGCCCGTTCACCTGCCTCAATTCGGCCCGCTACGGCATCGCCTGGGGCGCACTCGGTGCAGCCGAGGATTGCTTCCACCGCGCGCGCCAGTATGTGATGGACCGCCAGCAATTCGGTCGCCCGCTGGCCGCCAATCAATTGATTCAAAAGAAACTGGCCGACATGCTGACCGAAATCGCGCTCGGCTTGCAAGGCTGCTTGCAACTGGGCCGGATGAAGGATGATGGCAGCGCAGCGGTCGACATCACCTCGATCATGAAGCGCAATTCCTGCGGCAAGTCGCTCGATATCGCGCGCATGGCACGCGACATGCTGGGAGGCAACGGTATATCGGACGAGTTCGGCATCATCCGCCACATGGTCAACCTGGAAGTGGTCAATACCTACGAAGGCACGCACGATATCCATGCGTTGATCCTGGGCCGGGCCATCACCGGCATCCAGGCTTTTTCCTGAGAACACGATGAGCCTGCTCCCCGATATCGTCGTGCTGGACTTGACGCGCGTACTGGCCGGACCCTGGTGCACGCAAATCCTGGCCGATTATGGCGCCACCGTCATCAAGATCGAAAAGCCCGGCGTCGGCGACGATACCCGCCATTGGGGTCCGCCCTATGCGCTGGATGCCGACGGCAAGCCGGGCAGCGAAGCAGCTTATTACCTGTCAGCCAACCGCGGCAAGCAATCGGTGACGCTCGATTTTTCAAAACCCGAGGGCGCCGCGCTGCTGCGCCAACTGGTGGCGCAAGCCGATGTCTTGATCGAGAACTACAAGGTCGGCAGTTTGAAAAAGTACGGACTCGATTACGCGGCGCTCAAGGAAATCAATCCGCGCCTGATCTATTGTTCGATCACCGGTTTCGGCCAGAGCGGCCCGTACGCGGCGCGCCCGGGCTATGATTTTGCGATCCAGGCCATCGGCGGCTTGATGAGCATCACCGGCGAAGCCGACGACATGCCGGGAGGCGGGCCGCAAAAGGTCGGCATCGCCGTGGTCGACCTGACTACCGGCATGTATGCCTGCACCGCCATCCTGGCGGCGCTGGCGAACCGGGGAAGCAGCGGCCTGGGCCGCTACATCGATGTCGCGCTGCTCGATGTGCAGGTCGCGATGCAAGCCAATGTCGGGATGAATTACCTGGTCAGCGACAAGTTGCCCAAGCGCTGGGGCAATGCGCATCCGAACATCGTGCCCTATCAAGCGTTCAAGACCGGTGACGGCAACATCGTCATCGCGGTCGGCAACGATGGCCAGTTTGCCAGCCTGTGCCGGGTGCTGGGCAAGCCGGAATGGAGTGCAGATGTGCGCTTTGCCAGCAATCCGGCGCGCGTCGAACAGCGCGAACTGCTGTTGCCGATGATCGCCCAAGCGCTGCAAGAGTGGTCGAGCCAGGCGCTGGCCGAAGCCTTGGACGCGGTCGGCGTGCCTTGCGGCCCGATCAACAATCTGGCCCAGGTCTATGCCGACCCGCAGGTGCAGGCGCGCCAGATGCGCTGCGATGTCGCGCACCCCAGCCTGGGCAGCGTGCCTCAGGTGCGCCATCCGGTGCTGTTTTCAGGCGATGCGATCGTTGCCATGCGCTCGCCGCCGACGCTGGGGCAGCACACCGATGCAGTGCTCACAGAGCAGCTCGGGCTGCAAGCCGATCAGATCAAGGCCTTGCGGCGCCAGGGACTGGTGTAAGCGCCGTGAATCAGCGGTCGAATTGAAAAAGCCCGCATCTCACGATGCGGGCTTTTTGCTGCGGGTCTGTAGCTTAATCGACTTCCACGGTCTCCGGCGGCAGCGTCGGTGGCGGCGCCGTGTCGGACTGAGGAAACTCGAGCTTGACCTGATCCTTGTCGTCGAGGTCGACGGTGACCTTGCCGCCGCTGACCAGGCGACCGAACAGCAGTTCGTCGGCCAGCGCCTTGCGGATCATGTCCTGGATCAGGCGCGCCATCGGCCGCGCCCCCATCAATGGATCGAACCCTTTCTTGGCAAGAAACTTGCGCAGGTCCTCGGTGAAGATCGCATCGACTTTCTTTTCATGCAACTGCTCTTCGAGCTGCATCAGGAACTTGTCGACAACGCGCAAGATGATGTCTTCATCGAGCGCCCGGAAACTGATCGTGGCATCGATACGATTGCGAAATTCCGGCGTAAACATGCGCTTGATGTCAGCCATCTCGTCGCCAGCCTGCTTCGAGTTGGTGAAGCCGATCGCATGTTTTTGCAAGCTCTCGGCACCCGCATTGGTGGTCATGATCAAGATCACGTTGCGGAAGTCCGCCTTGCGGCCATTGTTGTCGGTCAAGGTACCGTGATCCATCACTTGCAGCAAGATATTGAAGATGTCCGGATGGGCCTTCTCTATCTCGTCGAGCAACAGCACCGCATGCGGTTTTTTCGTGATCGCTTCGGTCAGCAAGCCACCCTGGTCGAATCCGACATAACCCGGCGGCGCCCCGATCAATCGACTCACCGCATGGCGCTCCATGTATTCGGACATGTCGAAACGGATCAGGTCGATGCCGAGAATGAATGCGAGTTGCTTCGCGACCTCGGTCTTGCCAACGCCGGTCGGACCGGAGAACAGGAAGGACCCGATCGGCTTGTCGGTCTTGCCCAGGCCGGCGCGTGCCATCTTGATTGCAGAGGCCAGCGCTTCGATCGCCGGCTCCTGGCCGAACACGACATTGCGCAAGTCGCGATCGATCGTTTGCAGCTTGCTGCGATCGTCCTGATTGACCGTTTGCGGCGGGATGCGCGCGATTTTCGCGATGATATCTTCGATCTCGGCCTTGCCGATCGTCTTTTTCTGCTTGGACTTGGGCAAAATGCGCTGCGCTGCACCAGCTTCGTCGATGACATCGATCGCCTTGTCAGGCAAATGACGGTCATTGATGAAGCGCGCCGACAGTTCAGCGGCCGTCGTCAAGGCCAGGGCCGAATACTTGACGCCGTGATGCTCTTCAAAGCGCGACTTCAAGCCGCGCAAGATCTGTATCGTCTGCTCGACGGTAGGCTCGTTGACATCGACCTTCTGGAAACGGCGCGACAATGCATGGTCTTTCTCGAACACGCCGCGATACTCGGTGTACGTGGTCGCACCGATGCATTTCAACTGGCCATTCGACAATGCCGGCTTGAGCAGATTCGATGCATCGAGCGTGCCGCCGGAAGCCGAACCGGCACCGATGATGGTGTGGATTTCATCGATGAACAAGATGCCGTTCGGATTGTCTTTCAGCTGCTTCAGCACTGCCTTCAGGCGTTGCTCGAAATCGCCGCGGTATTTGGTACCGGCCAGCAAGGCGCCCATGTCGAGCGAATACACGACGGCATTTTGCAAGATTTCAGGCACATCGCCTTGCGTCACGCGCCATGCCAAGCCTTCGGCGATCGCGGTCTTGCCCACGCCGGCTTCGCCAACGAGCAGCGGGTTGTTCTTGCGACGACGGCACAGAATCTGGATCACGCGATCGATTTCACTCTCGCGCCCGATCAAGGGATCGATGCGCCCTTCGGCAGCAGCCTTGTTCAGGTTTTGCGTGAATTGGTCGAGCGGACTTTCCTTGGGCTGGCCTTCGACCTGCGCTTCCTCGACGCCTTCCGGCGCCTTTTGCATGTCGACTTGCTGATCCTTGCGTACGCCGTGCGAGATGAAATTGACGACATCGAGGCGCGTCACGCCCTGCTGGTGCAGGTAGTAGACGGCATGCGAGTCTTTCTCGCCAAAGATGGCGACCAGCACATTGGCACCGGTGACTTCCTTCTTGCCATTCGATGCCGACTGCACGTGCATGATCGCGCGCTGAATCACGCGCTGAAAGCCCAGCGTGGGCTGGGTATCGACTTCACCGCTGCCGGGCACGGTCGGGGTGTTGTCGCCGATAAAATTGGTCAAGGTCTTGCGCAAGTCGTCTATATTGACCGCGCAGGCACGCAAGACTTCGGCTGCCGATGGATTATCGAGCAATGCCAGCAGCAAGTGCTCTACCGTGATGAATTCATGCCGTGCTTGCCTCGCTTCGACAAACGCCATGTGCAAACTTACTTCCAGTTCTTGCGCAATCATACTTCCTCCATCACACATTGCAGGGGATGTCCCGCCTCGCGCGCATGCGCCAAGACAAACTCCACTTTGGTACACGCTACATCTTTAGAGAACACGCCGCACACGCCTTTGCCGTAGCGATGAACGCTGAGCATGATGTGCGTCGCAGTTTCACGGTCTTTGTTGAAATACTCCTGTATCACGGCGACCACGAATTCCATTGGAGTGTAGTCATCGTTCAACAGTGCCACCTGGAACAACGGGGGCGGTTTCAGCGTCTGCCGCTCGAGCAGAATTTCTGTATCGTGCTTGGTTGCCATACGCTTATTCTAATGCTTTCGGGTTGCATGCAACGGCTAAAAATCAGGCCCGTTTCGAATTAAATTCATCTTACGCGCTTTTTTACCTGACTGCAGATGGCGCCCTGTTCTGCAAAATCAAGACGAATTTTTCACAATATTGGAAAGAAAGTGATGGCAAGAGCATAAAAGGGCTTGACTTCAATATTTATTCCGCGAACAATAGGACATCGACTGGTGCAAGGTGGCCTGCTTGATAAGAAAGTATGCGTCGAGAAGGGGCAAGGCTTTTCTTGCTTTTATGGCATTGTTATTTGTTTTTATTGAAAGTTATTTTTATGGCAACAGGTACAGTTAAGTGGTTCAATGATTCCAAAGGTTTTGGTTTCATCACGCCAGATGATGGCGGCGAAGATTTGTTTGCGCACTTCTCGGCAATCAACATGAACGGCTTCAAAACCCTCAAAGAAGGTCAAAAAGTCCAGTTCGAAGTCACACAAGGCCCTAAAGGCAAACAAGCATCGAATATTCAAGCTGCCTGATTTTTTCAGGTGCTGGAAATGAAAAACCCCGCAATGCGGGGTTTTTTTCATTCAGGCATGAGCGTGCTCATGCCTGACAACATTACATGTGCTCGATCAAGACCTCGCCGAAGCCCGAGCATGACACCTGAGTGGCGCCTTCCATCAGGCGCGCAAAGTCATAAGTGACGCGCTTGGATGCGATCGATTTTTGCATCGACGCAATGATCAAGTCAGCCGCTTCGAGCCAGCCCATGTGGCGCAGCATCATTTCAGCCGACAGGATCAGCGAACCCGGGTTCACGTAATCCTTGCCGGCATATTTTGGCGCCGTGCCATGGGTCGCTTCAAACATCGCGACCGAGTCCGACAAGTTCGCGCCCGGAGCGATGCCGATGCCACCAACTTGCGC
Source organism: Oxalobacteraceae bacterium (assembly GCA_947446335.1). GTDB lineage: Bacteria > Pseudomonadota > Gammaproteobacteria > Burkholderiales > Burkholderiaceae_D > Janthinobacterium. The sequence goes on from CANFGA010000064.1 coordinate 5,539, forward strand.
CGCGAGGGCATCCGAGATGTAATCGCCGTTCAGGTTCAGCGTGGCAATCACGCTGTACTCGGCAGGACGCAACAGAATTTGCTGCAGGAATGCGTCGGCAATCACATCCTTGACGATGATGTCGCGCCCCGTGTTGGGATTCTTGAACTTGCTCCATGGGCCGCCATCGATCAATTCTGCGCCGAATTCCTTCTGTGCCAGGCCATAAGCCCAGTCGCGGAAGCCGCCTTCGGTATACTTCATGATGTTACCTTTGTGCACGATCGTCACCGAAGGCTTGTCATTGTCGATCGCATACTGGATCGCCTTGCGCACCAGGCGCTCGGTGCCCTCGCGCGATACCGGCTTGATGCCGATGCCGGAAGACTCGGGGAAGCGGATCTTGGTGACACCCATTTCATTGATCAGGAAATCGATCAGTTTCTTGGCGCTGGCAGAGCCTTGCTCGAATTCGATGCCGGCGTAGATGTCTTCCGAGTTTTCGCGGAAAATCACCATATCGGTTTTTTCCGGCTCTTTCACTGGTGAAGGCACGCCCTTGAAATAGCGTACCGGACGCAGGCACACATACAGGTCGAGTTGCTGGCGCATCGCAACGTTGAGCGAGCGAATGCCCCCGCCGACAGGCGTGGTCAACGGACCCTTGATCGAGACCACGTAGTCTTTCAACACGCTCAGCGTTTCTTCCGGCAACCAGACATCGGGACCATACACCGACGTCGCTTTTTCACCGGCAAAAATCTCCATCCAGCTGATCTTGCGCTTGCCGTCATAGGCCTTGGCAACGGCAGCATCGATGACCTTGATCATGACAGGGCTGATGTCGACGCCGGTGCCATCGCCTTCGATGTAAGGAATGACAGGATTGTCTGGTACATTCAACGAAAAGTCGGCATTGACGGTGATTTTTTTGCCGTCAGCAGGTACAGTGATATGTTGATACATCGTGATCTCCTAAGTTGGGCGCACCGCCAGCGATCCGAAGAAAGCGGGAAGGCACGATCTGCAATCTGAATGAGTTACAATATTTTTGCCCTCAGTCTTCTATAAGACATAAGACAACCGTTTCACATTATGCACCAGTATTTCACAACACGCCACGCTTTTGCACCAGCGGCGCCTGCTGGCCACCCACCGTACCCACTACCAGCATGCCACTCATCTTATTTAACAAACCATTTCAAGTATTGTGCCAGTTTTCTGCTCAAGCGGGCCGCGAAACGCTGGCCGACTATGTCAACGTGCCCGCCGTCTACCCGGCCGGCCGGCTCGATGCCGACAGCGAAGGCTTGCTGCTGCTGACCGACGATGGCCGTTTGCAGCACGACATCAGCCACCCCGATCACAAGCAGCCGAAAACCTATCTGGTGCAAGTCGATGGCAATCCAAGCGCGGCCGCGCTGGCCAGGCTGCAAGCGCCACTGAATCTGGGCGACTTCACCACCAAGCCTTGCCGCGCCATCCACATCGCCGAACCAGGCTGGATCTGGCCGCGCAATCCCCCCATACGCACACGCCAGGACAACCCGACTTCCTGGCTGGCGATCACGCTACAGGAAGGCAAGAACCGGCAAGTGCGGCGCATGACCGCAGCCGTCGGTTTGCCGACGCTGCGCCTGGTGCGCAGCGCCATCGGCCCCTACACGCTCGAGGCCCATCCACTGATGCCCGGCGAATGGTGCACGGTGTCGCCCTTTGACATGTTGAAATGACGCGCCACGCAGCGCCAGGCTTGACGCTGCGCCCTTCCCATGGCTTAATCGTTTTTTTCGTTTGCCGGATTTCCCACATGAAAACACTGTTGCTCAAATTGATAACGGGCACCCTGCTCGGCGCCGCCGCCCTCGGCAGCGCCGCAATCGCGCAGAATCAGCGATTTGACACCACGCAATTATCGGCAGGCATGCATCTGATCCAGGCTGAAATCGCAGCGACTGACCCGCAGCGCCAGCAAGGCTTGATGTTCCGCGAAAAAATGGCCAGCAATGCCGGAATGGTGTTCGTCTTCGATGCGCCAGCGACACAATGCATGTGGATGAAAAATACCTTGCTGCCCTTGTCGGTGGCGTTCATCGATGCCGAAGGCAAGATCGTGAACATCGAAGACATGCAAGCGCGCACGTTGGATAGCCATTGCTCGACCAAGGCGGTGCCGGTGCGCTATGCACTGGAAATGAATCTGGGCTGGTTCAAGCAAAAGAACATCAAGCCGGGCAGCGTGATCGCCAACTTGCCGCCGCTACGCTGAACACGCGAACGAAGAGGAATCGGGGCGTTCGCCCCTTTTTTCATTGCACCGATGTCGGGTACAGATGCAAAAAGCCCGCCGGGCGATGCCGGGCGGGCTTTTCATTTTGCGCCTGTCTCTGCATGAGCAGCGAAAAACGACAAATTTTTTGCGCGGTTGCTGACTCTGTGGCAATTAAGCCGACAGGGCTTTCAACGCAGCAGCCAGACGGCTCTTGTGACGTGCAGCTTTGTTCTTGTGGATAATTTTCTTGTCCGCAATACGGTCGATCGTCGATACCGACGTCTGGTAGATTGCAGCTGCTGCTGCTTGATCGCCAGCCTGGATCGCTTTGCGAACAGCCTTGATGGCCGTACGCAGCGTCGAGCGCTGTGACGAATTGTGTGCGTTTTGCTTGACTGCTTGACGAGCGCGTTTGCGCGCTTGTGCGGTATTTGCCATGGTATTTCCTAAATCAGGGTCAAAGTGCGTTTGCAAACATGCGTGTTTGACAAACCGGTGCGTTCAGTGCATCTGCCGAACCATGCGTGTAAAACAGTGCCTGCCAAACATGAGTGTCTGCGTAACAGAATTCTGTACAGCCTCCGATTATAGCGGCATTTTCGATGACGGGCAATTCAAAAAATGGAAAAATGCCATGAATCGCCCCCATCTGCCCAAATGAGCGGCGCCACCCGCGCATCGTGAGCCGATCTGCCGCTCAAGTTTTGCCGGGGCCGCATGGCTCCCGGCTATAATCTTGCCGCATGAACTTGCTCAAGACCCTAGCCGCCATTTCCAGCATGACCATGCTGTCCCGAGTCACCGGATTGCTGCGCGAAAGCCTGATCGCGAGAGCCTTCGGCGCCGGCGCCTATACCGATGCATTCAACGTCGCCTTCCGCATTCCCAATCTGCTGCGCCGATTGTTCGCCGAAGGGGCGTTTGCCCAGGCTTTTGTTCCCATCTTGTCGGAATACAAGAACCAGCACGGCGCAGTAGCGAGCAAGCAATTGGTCGACCATGTCGCCACGACGCTGGTCTGGGCCACGCTCTTGGTAAGCATCATCGGCATCATCGGTGCGCCCTGGTTCGTCTACACGATCGCCTCCGGCCTGGCCCAGTCGCCAGAGGCCTTCGATGCCGGCGTCTGGATGACGCGCCTGATGTTTCCCTATATTTGCTTCATGTCGTTTGTCGCACTGGCCGGCGGCGTGCTCAACACCTGGGGCCAGTTCAAGATTCCGGCCTTCACGCCGGTGCTGCTGAACCTGTCTTTCATCGCCGCCTCGCTGCTCCTGGCCCCACACTTGGAACAACCGGTGTATGCGATGGCGATCGCGGTGTTCGTCGGCGGCTTGCTGCAAGTGGCAATCCAGGTGCCGGCGCTGGCCAAGATCGGCATGTTGCCGCGCATCGGCTTGAATGTAGTCACCGGATTGAAAGACCCGGGCGTGCGGCGCGTGCTGAAAAAAATGGGGCCGGCCGTGTTCGCCGTCTCGGCGGCGCAAATCAGTCTGATCATCAATACCAGCATCGCTTCCCACCTCGCCCCGGGCAGCATTTCGGCGCTCAGCTATGCCGACCGCTTGATGGAATTTCCAACCGCCATGCTCGGCGTCGCGCTCGGCACCGTCTTGCTGCCCAGCCTGTCGAAAGCGAATGCCGATGGCGACAAGGTCGAATACTCGGCGCTACTGGACTGGGGCTTGCGCCTGACGTTCCTGCTGGCGTTGCCTGCCGCGGTGGGCCTGGCTGCGCTGGCAACACCCTTGATCACGACGCTTTTTCATTACGGCAAATTCAGCGCAGAAGCGGTCACGATGTCGTCCCAGCCCTTGGTCGCCTACAGCATCGGCTTGATCGGCATCATCCTGGTGAAGACGCTGGCGCCGGCCTTTTATGCGCGCCAGGATATCCGCACCCCGGTCAAGATCGCCGTCTGCGTCCTGATTGCCGTGCAATTGATGAATCTGGTGTTCGTGCCACAATTTGCAGTGGCCGGCCTGGCGCTCTCGATCGGACTGGGCGCCTGCCTGAACGCCGCCTTCTTGTACCGGGGTTTGCGCAAGCGCGCGATTTACCAGCCGCAGCCAGGCTGGGGCCGGTTTTTCATCAAGCTCGCGCTCGCGCTATGCTGCATGGGCGCCCTGTCCTATTTCGCAGCGACCCAGATCGACTGGCTGGGTTTGCAAAGCCGGCCCTTCTTGCGCGCCGGCGCGCTGCTGGTGATCGTTTGCGCCAGCGCTATCGCGTATTTCGGCGCGCTCGCTGCGCTCGGATTTCGCGTGCGCGACTTCAAGCGCAACAGTCGCTGACACCATCCGGCAATCTCCCCATGCAAAAAAGCCCGCTGCATAAAAAATGCAGCGGGCTTTTTCAATTCAGCGACCAGATCGCACCAACCTCACATCAACCGTTGGCGCGGGCCTCGATGACTTCCCACTTTTCCAGCGCGCTCAGCAATTGCGACTCGATCTCGGCCACGCGCGCGTTCAAGCGCTTGCCTTCGGCCGGGCTCTTCTTGTAAAAGTCCGGATGCGCCAGTTGGCCGGCGATCACCGCTTGCTCGTCTTCGAGTGCCGCGATCAGCTTTGGCAACTCATCGAGTTCGCGCTGCTCCTTGTAGCTGAGCTTCTTCTGTTTGGCTGCAGGCGCAGCGATGGCTGCGGCAGGCTCGGCCTTGGCAGCGGCCTTGACAGCAGCGGCA
>CANFGA010000065.1 GCA_947446335.1 Oxalobacteraceae bacterium
GGCATGCAGATGGCGATCTCGTCCGACATGCTGGTCGAGGGCCGCCATTTCTTTGCCGGCGCCGATCCGCGCTTGCTCGGTCACAAATGCCTGGCGGTCAACCTGTCGGATCTGGCGGCGATGGGTGCGCGCCCGCGCGCCTTCACGCTGGCGCTGGCCTTGCCGCAAGCAGATCCACACTGGCTGGCCGGTTTTTCAGCCGGCTTGTTCGCGCTGGCCGATGCCCACGAGATCGAATTGATCGGCGGCGACACGACCAAGGGACCGTTGACGATCTGCATCACGATTTTTGGCGAACTGGCGCCCGGCGCTGCCCTCAAGCGCGCCAACGCCAGGCCGGGCGACGATATCTGGATCAGCGGCACGCTGGGCGATGCGCATCTGGCGCTGGCCGGCTACCTCGGCGAAGTGGCGCTGGATGACTATGCCTTGGCGCAAGCAGCGCCCCGGATGCATGCGCCGACACCGCGCGTGGCGCTGGGCATCGCGCTGGCCGAGTCCAGCCTTGCGCATGCGGCAATCGACATTTCCGATGGACTGGTGGGCGACCTGGGCCATATCCTGGCCGCCTCCAACGTGGGCGCGAGGCTGAACGTGGATGCATTGCCGCGCGGTCCGGTGCTGGCAAGCCGGCCGCAAGCGCTGCAGCGCCAGTTCACCGCCGCCGGTGGCGACGATTACGAATTGTGCTTTACCGCGCCAGTTGCCGCGCGCGAGGCGATCCTGGCCTTGGCACCGCGCATCGGCACCCCGCTGACGCGGGTCGGCAGCATCGAAGCCGGCCCGGGCCTGCGCTGGGTCGATCAGGGCGGTTCCTTGCTCGATTTGCAGCTGACCGGCTTTGATCATTTCGCCAGTTGAGATTCCAGCACGGCAGATCGAGATAATTGATGCGGCAGCGCCTGAAATTCCGCCAGGGCGCAGACGGCGCCCAAAACGTCATGGTAAAGTAAGCTCCAGCGTGGGTTTTGCAGTCCAGGCTCTGCAGTCTTTATGGATCATGAAAATCAGGATAGAAGAAAATGACAAAAGACATCGTCGAATTGGCAACCCAGGTCGGGCGTGCGCTGCAAGAAAAAGGATTGCTTCTGAGCACGGCCGAATCGTGCACCGGCGGCGGTGTGGCGCAAGCGGTCACCGAGATCGCCGGCTCGTCCGGATGGTTCGATTGCGGCTTTGTCGTGTATTCGAATGCCTCGAAGTCGGCCATGCTGGACATCTCGGCCGCGTTGATCGCACAACAAGGTGCCGTCAGCGAAGAAGTCGCCGCGGCGATGGTCGAAGGTGCGCTGGCCAACAGCAATGCCCATGTGGCGCTGTCGACCACGGGCATCGCCGGCCCGGGCGGCGCGGTGCCGGGCAAGCCGGTCGGCACGGTCTGCTTCGGCTGGGGTTCAGGCACCAACGTGCACACCGAGCGCCTGGTATTTTCCGGCGACCGCCAGGCCGTGCGCGAGCAATCCGTGGTCCATGCGCTGCAAGGCTTGCTGCGCTTTCTCAACTAGCCTCTTTTTGGAGCATTCGATGCACAACACGGTACATTTCATCCTTCAGGGCAAAGGCGGCATCGGCAAGACGCTGGTCTCCACGCTGCTCGCGCAGTGGATCGCGGGCAAGGATGACATACCGCTGCGCTGCTACGACACCGACCAGGAAAATGCGACCTTTTCGCGCTACAAGGCGATGGATGTCAAGCATGTCACGGTGATGACCGATGCACGCACCATCGACCCGAAGCGCTTCGATGCATTGATGATCGACATGCTGGGCGCCGACGGCAATTGCGTGGTCGACAATGGCGCCAACACCTTCTCGCCATTGATGGCTTACTTGATCGAAAACGACGCCTTTGCGATGCTCGAAGAATCCGGGCGCAGCGTCTACATCCACACCATCGTCGGCGGCGGCGACACGCTGTACGACACCGCATCGGGCTTCGTGGCGACCGCAAAATCGACCGCGGTGCCGCTGGTGCTGTGGGAAAACGAACACTTCGGCTTGCTGCAATCGTCGACCGGAAAACTGTTTTCAGAGTCGCATACCTACAGCGACCATGCGGCCAGAGTCAGGGGCCGCGTGACACTCACCGCGCGCAATCCCGATACCTTTGGCGCCGATATCAAGAAGATGAACACGGCGCGCCTGACGCTGAACGAAGTGATCCAGAATGACAAATTCAACATCATGGAAAAGCAGCGCATCAAGGTCGTCTACCGCGACATTTTCGAGCAACTCGACCAAGTGCAGTGGTAGGGCAACAGCATGGATCAACAAAAACTGCGCAGCCTGGTATTTGAAAAAACCGGCGTCAGGATCGACACCGACGATCCGATTTTTGCGCTGGTTGCGCTCAACGAAGCGGTGCTGGAAGAAGCGGTCGAGCGCCATGTGGCACTGCTCGAGGCAGCCACACAGAAACTGGCACTGATCGCCGACGAGATCAAGACTGGCCAGGCTCAGCAACTGACGCAAGACCAGACGCCGGCATTTTCGGCGCCGCGCGAGGCGCGCCTGATCGCGCTCGGCGTGGGCATGGCGATCCTGGCGGCGCTGCTGGTGCTGGCCGGCCAGATGCTGTTTTTCAAGCCGGCGCCGGAATCGATGATCGAGGTGCCCAAGCTGACGCCTGGCCAGATCGCTGCGCTGAAAAACGGCGAAAAATTGAGCCAGGCGGTGCAGAAACTGGACCAGAAGTCGCGCGCAATGATCGAACTTGAAATGCAAAAGAAGTAGGCACCGAAAAAGCAAGTACCAAACAAGCAAACACATTATCGCAACATCCCCAACAGCAACGACAGGAACCCCATGAGCGGTCACCACCACGGCCATGCGCACGATCACGACCACCCTGCCGCGCAGGATCACGGACGCGCATTTGCGATCGCGATCGCGCTCAACAGCGTGTTTGTCGTGGTCGAATTCGCCTACGGCTTCATCGCCAATTCGACCGCGCTGATGGCCGATGCGGGCCATAATCTGTCCGATGTGCTGGGCCTGGCGCTGGCCTGGGGCGCGGCCATCCTGGGCAAGCGCACGCCGAGCATGCGCTATACCTATGGCTTGCGCAGCAGCTCGATGCTGGCGGCGCTGTCGAACGCGATGCTGCTGATGGTCGCTTGCGGCGCGATCGGCTGGGAAGCGGCGCGCCAATTGCTGCACCCGCAGCCGGTCGATGGCGTGACGGTGTCGGTGGTCGCTGGCATCGGCATCGCCGTCAATGGCATCTCGGCCTGGCTGTTCATGGCCGGCAGCAAGCATGACTTGAACATCCGCGGCGCCTATCTGCATCTGGCGGCCGATGCGGCGATCTCGCTGGGCGTGCTGGTGGCCGGCGTGCTCGTGATGTGGACCGGCTGGTTCTGGCTCGACCCTTTGGTGAGCATCGCGATCGTGCTGGTGATCGTGCTGGGCACCTGGTCCTTGTTGCGCGCATCGCTGCACATGATGATGGCGGGCGTGCCGGTCGATATCGACGCGGCCAAGGTCGAGCAATTTCTGAAAGAAGTCCCCGGCGTGACCGAGGTCCATGACTTGCATATCTGGAGCATGAGCACGACCGAAACCGCGCTGACGGCCCATCTGGTGATGCCCGGCGGCTACCCGGGCGACAGCGCCATCGATGACATCAACCTGCAGTTGCAGCGCCAGTTTTCAATCGGCCACTGCACGCTGCAAGTTGAACTCGGCACTACCAGCCACACCTGCTCGCTGCAAGCGCCGCATGCGCACTAGCCATCGAGCCCGGCGTACAAGGCGGTGCTGAGGTAGCGCTCGCCAAACGACGCGATGATCGCCACGATCAGCTTGCCCTCGTTCTCGGGCCGCTGCGCCACCTGCAGCGCCGCCCACAGCGCGGCGCCCGAGGAAATGCCGACCAACAAGCCCTCTTCCTTGGCCGCCTGACGTGCAGTGGCAAACGCTTGCTCGTTGCTGACGCAGACGACTTCGTCGTAAATGCTGGTGTTGAGCACGTTTGGAATGAAACCGGCACCGATGCCCTGGATCGCATGCGGCCCCTTGGTGCCCTTGGACAGCATCGGCGATGCTTCCGGCTCGACCGCGATGCACCGGAACGATGGCTTGTGCGCCTTGAGCGCCTCGCCGATGCCGGTGATGGTGCCGCCGGTGCCCACGCCGGCCACCAGAATGTCGGCCAGACCATCGGTATCGCGCCAGATTTCCTCGGCCGTGGTGCGGCGGTGCACGTCGGGGTTGGCCGGATTGTTGAATTGCTGCGGCATCAAGTAGCGCGGATCCGAAGCGGCGAGTTGCTCGGCTTTCTTGATCGAGCCCAGCATCCCTTCGCTGCCCGGCGTCAGGATCAGTTCGGCGCCATACGCGCGCAACAGGATGCGCCGCTCGCGGCTCATCGTGTCGGGCATGACCAAGGTGCAGCGATAGCCGCGCGCCGCGCACACCATCGCCAGCCCGATGCCGGTATTGCCGCTGGTCGGCTCCAGGATGATGGTATCGGGATGGATCAGACCGGCCTCTTCAGCCGCTTCGATCATGGCCAGGCCGATGCGGTCCTTGACGCTGTGCGACGGATTGTAGAATTCGAGCTTGGCCAGGATGGTGGCCGGGGCGCCCAGCGCCATCCGGTTGATGCGCACCAAGGGCGTGTTGCCGATCAGTTCAGTAACATTGTTAGCAATATGCATGAATGGTCTCCTTTGACTGGGAGCATTCAGTCTACGCTGCTTTGAGCGAACGCGGCTGTCAGCTTGCATGGCACGCTGACAGCCGCGGATCCGGCTTTTTTTCCGCGACTTGCGCTTACTTCACGCCCAGCAATTCAACATCGAAGATCAACGCCGAATTCGGCGGTATGTCGTTGCTTGGGCTACGAGATCCGTAAGCCATGTTGCTGGGAATGATCAAGGTGCGCTTGCCGCCCACTTTCATGCCCTGCACGCCCTTGTCCCAGCCCTTGATGACCATGCCTGCGCCAAGCTTGAAGGTGAACGGACCGCGCCCGATCGAGCTGTCGAATTGCTTGCCGTGGAAATCCTTGGCCAACGGACGGTACAGCCAGCCTGTGTAGTTGACTTCCACTTCGGCGCCGGCCATCGCTTCCTTGCCGGTGCCGACCTTGGTATCGGTGATGATCAATGACTCGGCCAGCGGACCCGGAGTCGCGGACGATACTGCAGCAGTCGCTGGTGCGGCAGGGGTGGCAGGAGCGGCAGCCGAGGCCAGCGGAGCCGCCACCGCGCAGATGAAAGCAAGTAAAACGGAACTACGCACCATGATATATTCCTTCAATGAAGTTCTGTGGATCTCTGTCTGGCCAGACAAAGTGCGCCCACATCATAACAAACCTGCCAAATGATGCCAGCCACTTTGCAACACCGACTTTTTTTTGCGCTCTGGCCCGATCCGGCCGCAGCCACTGCGCTGCTGCAGCGCCAGAGCGGCATCGAAGGCACGCTGGTGAAGGCGGATCGGCTGCACCTGACGCTGGTTTTTCTGGGTTTGCGGCCGGCGGCCGAGTTGCCAGCCCTGTGCCAGATTTTGCAGCGCGTGCCGGCGCAGGCGATGACGCTGGAGCTCGATGTCTACGGCCATTTCGAAGGCCCGCGCATCGCCTGGGCCGGCATGCGCGCGCCGCCAGCAGCGCTGTTGCAACTGCAGCACGCGCTGATGGCGGAACTGATGGCGGAAAAAATTTTTCACCAGAGCCGGACCGAACGCTTTCGACCCCACGTCACGCTGGCCAGGAAAGCGCTGCCGCCGGCGCTGCCGTTTGCACCACTGCGCTGGCGCGCCGAGCGCATGGTGCTGGCCGCGTCGAACCCGGAAAACGGCGACTACCAGATCATCGCAACGCGTCAGTTGGACTGATTTTCTGGACTCATTTCCTGGCCTGACTCCAAAATCTGGGGCGCAGCGCTGTCGGCCAGTTTGCGCAACAGATGCGCCGCGGCCACCATGCCGAAGCTGGCCGTAACCACCATGCTCGATCCGAAGCCGGCGCAATTCAAGCCGGTCACGCTGCTGCGCTCATCGCCATCGAGCGAACAGGACGCATCGTCGAGCGGAAAGCGCAACGGCTCCATCGAAAACACGGCATCGACATTGAACTTGTTCTTGATTCCGCGCGGAAAACCGTAATGGCTGCGCAAGCGCTTGCGCACCTTGGCCAGCAGCGGCTCCTGTTCGGTCTTGGACAAATCGCGCACATCGATCCTGGTCGGATCGATCTGGCCGCCGGCGCCGCCGATCGTGATCAGGGCAATCTTGCGGGCACGGCAAAATGCGATCAACGCCGTCTTGGCCTTGACGCTGTCGATCGCATCGATGATGTAATCGACATCGAGGCTGCCGATCATCTGCTCCAGATTGTCGGGCGTGATGAAGTCCTCGATCTGGGTGACCTCGCAATACGGGTTGATCTGTGCGATGCGCTCGGCCAGCGCCGTGATCTTGGCCTGGCCGATGGTGTCGGTCAAGGCCTGGATCTGGCGGTTGATGTTCGATTCGGCCACGTTGTCCAGGTCGATCAAGGTCAGATGGCCGATCGCGCTGCGCGCCAGCGCCTCGACGGCCCAGGACCCGACGCCGCCGACACCGACCACGCAGACATGGGCGCGGCGAAAGCGCGCCAAGGCAGGGCCGCCATACAGACGCTCGATGCCGCCAAAACGGCGCGCAAAATCGATCTGCTCGTCAGCGGCAGGCAAGGTAGAGGAATTGATTGGTTTCATGGCGTCATTTTAACGGACGCGGCGCCTCAGGATATCCTAAAATGAATCATCGATACGGACCGCCAACGCGCATACAAACGAAAGTACCAACGAAAGACCACCATGACCGATACCCTGTTCACCACCGCGCCCGGCTTTGACCAGCCACTGGCCGTACTCAAGCATTGCCACGACAAGATCCGCAAGCAACTGAGCACGCTGCAAAACCTGCTCGACTACCTGCCCCAGCACGGCGCCACGCCGGAAGCAAAACAGGCCGCCAGTGCCGTGCTGCAGTATTTCTCTAAAGCCGCCCACCTGCACCACGCTGATGAAGAACAGAATCTGATGCCGATGCTGCAAGCTTGCGCTGCCGACCTCGATGCCGCGCTGCTGGCTCGGCTGGTGCCGGAAATCCTCGATCAGCACTTGCAGATGGACCGGGCCTGGGACGCGATCAAGACCCAGCTCGACGCGATCGTCGACGGCACAGCCAGCACGCTCTCGTCGGCCGCAGTCGAGCAATTTGCGCGCAACTATCTGGCTCACATGGCGAAGGAAGAAACCCATCTGGCACCGATGGCGATGCGCCTGTTCACCCCGCAGCAAATGGCGCAACTGGGCGCGGCGATGCTGGCACGCCGCAACGGCCAGCCTCAGGCGGTACAGTCGAGCGGCAGCGCGGTGGCCGATTTGCGCAAGGATTACAGCCAGGCCAGCCTGATGGAAACCGATGTGCTCGATGATCCGAGCGCGCAATTTGAAAAATGGTTCGACGAGGCGCTGCACGCCGATGTCAACGAGCCCAATGCGATGAGCCTGTCCACGGTCGGCGCCGACGGCAAGCCGACCTCGCGCATCGTGCTGGTCAAGCAATTCGACGCCAGCGGTTTTACCTGGTACACCAATTATCAGAGCGAAAAAGGCGAGCAACTGGCCGACAATCCGCATGCGGCGTTGCTGTTCTTTTGGCGCGAACTGGAGCGCCAGGTACGCATCGAAGGCCAGGTCGTGAAAACCTCGGACCAGGAGAACGATCATTACTTCCAGAGCCGGCCATTGAAAAGCCGGCTGGCTGCGATCGCTTCACAACAGAGCCAGCCGATCGCCAGCCGCGCCGAACTGGAAGCCCATTACGATGCGGTGGCAGCGGACAGCGGCGAGCAACCGCAGCGCCCGCCGCACTGGGGTGGCTACCGCCTGGTGCCGACCCACATCGAATTCTGGCAGGGCCGCGAATCGCGCTTTCACGACCGCATCACCTACACGCTGCAAGACGACGGCAGCTGGTTGCGTCAGCGCCTGCAGCCGTAAAGAGTTCATTTCACCCTGGCGCGGAACATGTCCTTGAATTTCGCGACCTTGGGTGCGACCACGAACGCGCAGTATCCCTGCAACGGATGCTGCTCGAAATAATTCTGCTGGTATGGCTCGGCCTTGTAATACGGCTGCGCCGCTTTCAACTCGGTCACGATAGGCGCATCCCATACAATCGCCATCTCCTTGATGACCTGGCGCGCCGTCTCTTGCTGCTCGGGAGACTGGTAATAGATCGCCGAACGGTACTGGGTACCGACATCGTTGCCCTGGCGGTTGAGCGTGGTCGGATCGTGGATCGTGAAGAAAATTTCCAGTATGTCGCGATAACTGATGGCCTCAGGATCGAATTCCAGGCGCACCACTTCGACGTGTCCGCTGGTGCCCGAACACACTTGTTCATAGCTCGGATCGGGTTGCGCGCCGTCGGTATAGCCCGATTCGACCTGCATGATGCCGCGCACCTGCAGATACACCGCTTCGAGACACCAGAAACATCCGCCGCCGAGCACCGCCACCTCCATCTTGTCATCGCTTGCCATAGCCACTCTCCATGCATGAGAAAATTATTAATTACTTTAACGCAAAGTTACGGTCGTTGTATTGCAAGTAGTCAATATAGTCACCTCTTCCTGCCTCGAATCAGACGATGAATGCCAATCTTTGGCATAATGGCGGAAAGATACAGGTTGATATGAATACACGCTCCCCCCGCGCCGCAGCGCATGCATTTGACACTGCGCACTTCCGTCAGGCACTGTCGCAATTTGCCACAGGCGTGACCGTCATCACGACCCGCCTGGCCGATGGCAGCTTTCGTGGCTTGACCGCAAGTTCGTTCAATTCGGTTTCGTTGAGCCCGCCGCTGGTATTGTGGAGTCTGGGCGAACAAGCCAGCAGCATGCCCATTTTCAGCGGTAATTCGCATTACGTGATCAATGTCCTGGGCGCCGAGCAAGCCGAGCTGGCGATGCTGTTTGCGCGCCGCGGCGAGAATCCGTTCGATCAGGTCGAGTACACCTTGTCGCGCACCGGCCACCCGATCTTGAAGGGCGTATCGGCATGGTTCGAGTGCCACAACCGCAGCCGCTACCCCGAGGGAGACCATGTGATCTTCGTCGGCGAAGTCGAGCATTGTGCGTTTTTTGCCCAGCCACCGTTGATTTATCACGGCGGCCAGTTTGGCCTTGCGCCAGCGCCGGCGACTGCGGAAAAAACGACAAAATGAAAAAATCCGCCAGCGGCGGATTTTTTCATTCAGCAGAAAATTGCAGTCAATTCCAGCCGCTGGTCGGCCAACCTTTTTCTGCCATCTTTGTGAGCACAAGGTCGAACAGCAGCGCGTAGTTGTAAGGCGTCAAATGCACATCATCGGCAAAACCGTAATGGCTGACATCGCCGGCAATCAGGTTCGTGCCATTGCAGCCCAGCGAATTTCCCAGCACATTCTTGGCTGGCGTCAAATCGCAAGCCGGCGTGCTGACATTGGTCAAGCCATAGCGGGCCGGGTTGACCGATTGCTCGTGGCTGCGTGCAAACAGATCGACCTGCAAGACCTTCGCCTCGCTGCCCAAGCCCGCTTGCAGCCTGGCGTTGAAGGCGGCGGTCATCGCCGCGATCAATTGCCGCGTTTCCGCAGTCTGGACCAGGCCGAACGGCGTGCTGGCAATCTCGGGCAAATTGATGACGACGACGTGATGGGCGCCCTTGCCGACGATCCGGGTCGTCACCAGTGCAGCGAGTTCTTCGCCGGCTGCAGCCATCGCAGCAACGGCCAGTTCGGGCGTGGTTGCGCCAGCGTTGAGAGTCGCCAACTGGATGAAGACATCGTTCGCACCAGCCAGCATGAACACCACCTGGTCGGCGCCAAACTGGTCACCGGCCAGCGCCAGATGGCGGGCAACCTGCGCCGTCACCGGCACCGACAACTGGCCCAGCGCAGAACCGGTCAGCTTGTTGCCGGGGCCGATAGGATTGGTCACGCGCGCGCCGCCCTGGGCATACGACAGACAACCCGGATGATCGACGACCGGCACCGAAAAACCGAAGCGGGCATCGCCGTCGAGTCCGGTTTGGGCAGGGCAAGGAGATGCCAGACCCAGTTGCGCGGCCATCAATTCGGTCCAGTTTTTTCCCGTCAATGCCGCATTGACGGCGCGATTGTCGCCATTGATCGTGTATTTTCCGCCGCCCATCAGGGCCACGGCGCCGACCGCATAGGTGCCGACATCGGACAAGCTGTCACCGAAGACAATCTGGGCGCCATATTTGGCGGGTCGGTCGCTGCCGCCGCAAGCGGCCAGCGTCGCCGCCACCAGCAATGCCAGCGCAAGGTTGATTGGACGCATAC
>CANFGA010000066.1 GCA_947446335.1 Oxalobacteraceae bacterium
ACGCTGTTGTCGCCTCGCTCACGCACTTCGACGCCACCACACCATGGCAGAAATCGGGGATAATCCTCGACCTGCTCGACCAGCGCGAACATTTGCTCTGCGCTGTATCCCAAAAATACTGATTTATGCACGACTGCCATTAAAGAACCATTTGCTATGATGTTGGATGTATCGATTGTTTTGATCGCGCTTGCGGCGCGACACAGTAGTTTAACCGACCAGCGCACATTTTCCATCTCATGACCATAACCGACAACAAAAAAGCCTATCACGATTACTTCATCGAGGACCGCTATGAAGCGGGCATCATGCTCGAAGGCTGGGAAGTAAAGGCAATCCGCGATGCCAAGGTGCAGATCAAGGAAGCCTACGTCGTCGTCCGCGGCGATGAACTATTTCTGTTTGGCGCCCACATCAGCGCACTGCCGACCGCGTCCACGCACATTCATCCGGAGGCGGTACGCACGCGCAAACTGTTGCTGCACAAATCAGAATTGGAAAAGCTGATCAGCAAGGTAGAACGCTCCGGCTACACGCTGGTGCCGATCAACCTGCATTACAAGGGTGGCATCATCAAATGTGAAATTGGCTTGGCCAAAGGCAAAAAACAGCACGATAAACGCGCCTCTGAAAAGGATAGAGACGGCGCCCGAGAAGTGCAGGCCGCGATGAAAACGAATCGGCGCTGACGGCAAGGCAAAGATCGTTGCCAGACGAGGGCAATGCTCGCGATGATCGAATCAGAATTGAATCAGGATCAAATCAAGCGAGCATCAGTCTGTCACGCATTACAGCTTCAGCAAATCCTTGTCCTTGCCTTCTGCAATCCATTCTTTTACCCAAGTCGGTTGACGTCCACGTCCGGTCCATTGCTGCGCGGGGTTGGCAGGATTGCCGAACTGGGCTGCAACACTGCGTGTTTTTGCGCGTACTGTGCTGCCCAGCAAATCCTTTACCGACAGGCCCACGCCCTGGGCTATCGACATGATTTCGTCGCGCGCCTTGGCGAGCTCATCGTGCTCGCGCTTCTTCATTTGCTTGCTGATATCGTCTTGCAAGCTGCGTAATTGGGCCAGCGAAAAATGAGACAAATCCATGAAATATTCCTGTAATGGTTAAAATAACAAATCCAATCGAAGATTCTATCCGATTGTAACCTCATTATTTCATTACTCATATTTTTAAAAAAATGCCTGCGCTGGCGATCATCGAGATAATCGCCATCGACAGCGCAGGATAATGGCCAGCAATTACTTTTGAGCCTTGACGACTTGCATCGCGGTCGCGATCAAACCGCTGATATCGCCCAGATTGGCCGGCACGATGATCGAATTATTCGTCTTTGCCAATTGCCCAAACGCGGCGACATATTGCTCGGCCACCTTCAGATTGACGGCGTCGGAACCACCGGGCTCGCGGATGGCGCTTGCCACCTGGCGCAATGCTTCGGCGCTGGCTTCGGCCAGGGCGATGATCGCCGTGGCCTGGCCTTGGGCCCGGTTGATCGATGCCTGTTTCTCGCCTTCGGAGCGGGCAATCGACGCTTCGCGTTCACCGGTGGCGATATTGATCTGCTCTTGCTTGCGCCCTTCCGATGCAGCAATCAAGGCACGCTTTTCTCGTTCAGCGGTGATCTGTGCCTGCATCGCATGCAGGATTTCCTTGGGCGGCGTCAAGTCCTTGATTTCATAGCGCAGCACCTTCACGCCCCAGTTCGCGGCCGATTCATCGATCGCGTTGACGATCGCGGTGTTGATGTGATCGCGCTCTTCAAACGTCTTGTCCAGTTCCATCTTGCCGATCACCGAGCGCAGCGTGGTTTGTGCCAATTGCGTGATGGCAGCGATATAATTGGATGAACCATAAGAGGCCCGCATCGCATCGGTGATTTGAAAATACAAGATCCCATCGACTTGCAATTGGGTATTGTCTTTCGTGATGCAGACCTGCGGCGGCACATCGAGCGGAATCTCCTTCAGAATATGTTTGTAAGCGATGCGATCGATGAAAGGCAGCACGATATTCAATCCGGGACCCAGCGTGGATTGGTATTTGCCGAGCCGCTCGACGACCCAGGCATGCTGCTGCGGTACCACATTGATGGTCTTGAAGACAAAGACCAGCGCCAGCGCCAGCAAGATGAATGAAACACTACCGAATGTTATTTCCATGGTATTCCTTCTTATGGTGAATGCTTCAGAAGTTCCAATCCGATCAAGACACGATCAGGCGACTGCCGCGGATCTCGCGGATAGTGTACTGGCCGGCAGCAGGGTTGCCGCCGGGGGCCAGGTCGACATCCCACAGCGCGCCGCGATACATCACGCGTGCTCTGCCGTCATGCCATTCATTGACCGTGATGCTCTGGCCTATGTCCAGGCTGACATTCGGGTCGCGCGCTGCACTCGCCTTCTTGCTGCGCCTGCGCAGCAGCAGAGTGGCGACAATGCCCACCAAGGCTGCGACCAAGGTCTGGACCGAGATTGGCGCGCCAGCGGCGGCGGCAATGCCTCCGGCCAGGATGCCGGCAGCCACCATCAGCAAATAAAAAGTGCCGACAAATAATTCCAGTATCACCAGTACACCTGCTGCCAGAAACCAGCTCATCATCTCGCTCATCGCGTCTCCTTGCATCTGCATCGAAGTGGCAACAAAAAACCCTCGCCACCCATAGAGGGCGACGAGGGTTTTCAAGACAGCAGAAGGAATTATCTTCTTGTCAATCGCCACTATTGGCTCAGTCTACCACACTGGCACGGCGGCGATATTTACAAGAAAATATCCAGTTTCCTCCCCTGCTTGTGATCTGCTTATTTCAATGCAGCAAGCTTCTTCCACGTATCGATGACCGAATCGGGATTGAGCGACATCGACTCGATCCCTTGCGCCATCAGCCAGGCTGCGAAGTCAGGGTGATCCGAAGGGCCCTGACCGCAGATGCCGATGTACTTGCCCTTGGCCAGGCAAGCCTTGATCGCCATCGTCAGCAGCGCGGTCACTGCAGGATCGCGTTCGTCGAAGTCGGCGGCCAGCAATTCCATGCCGGAATCGCGATCCAGGCCCAGCGTCAGCTGGGTCAGGTCGTTCGAACCGATCGAGAAGCCGTCGAAATGCTCGAGGAACTGATCAGCCAGAATCGCATTCGATGGCACTTCGCACATCATGATCAGGCGCAAGCCATTTTCGCCGCGCTTCAAGCCATTCTTGGCCAGCAGGTTGACCACTTTCTCGGCTTGTCCCAGCGTGCGCACGAACGGCACCATGATCTCGACGTTGGTCAAGCCCATGTCGTTGCGCACACGCTTCATCGCCGTGCATTCCATTTCAAACGATTCGGCGAAATCAGGCGACAGATAACGCACCGCGCCGCGGAAACCGAGCATCGGGTTTTCTTCGTCCGGCTCGTAACGCGAACCGCCGATCAGCTTCTTGTATTCATTCGACTTGAAGTCCGACAGACGCACGATGACTGGTTTCGGCCAGAATGCGGCGCCGATCGTGGCGATGCCCTCAGCCAGTTTGTCGATGTAGAACGCCTTTGGCGATGCATGGCCGCGCGCGACCGATTCGACCGCTTTTTTCAAGTCGGCATCGATGTTCGGATAGTCGAGAATCGCCTTCGGATGCACGCCGATGTTGTTGTTGATGATGAATTCCAGGCGCGCCAGGCCGACGCCGGCGTTGGGCACCGATTGGAAGTCGAACGCCAGTTGCGGATTGCCGATGTTGAGCATGATCTTGGTCGGCAGCACCGGCAATTCGCCGCGCTCGACTTCCGATACTTCCGTTTCCAGCAAGCCATCATAGATCTTGCCCTCGTCGCCTTCGGCGCACGATACGGTCACGAACGTGCCCTCTTTCAGCACGTCGGTTGCATTGCCACAACCCACGACCGCCGGCACGCCGAGTTCGCGCGCGATGATCGCTGCGTGACAAGTGCGCCCGCCGCGGTTGGTGACGATGGCGGCAGCGCGCTTCATGACCGGCTCCCAGTTAGGGTCGGTCATGTCGGTCACCAGAACGTCGCCCGGTTGCACGCGCTCCATGTCAGCGACATCGTGAATCACGCGCACCGGACCGGCGCCGATCTTCTGGCCGATCGCGCGCCCTGAAGCCAACACGGTACCGCTGCTCTTGAGCTTGAAGCGCAATTGCGCATCGGTCGATTTCTGTTGCGACTTGACCGTCTCAGGGCGCGCTTGCAAGATGTAGAGTTTACCGTCGCGGCCATCCTTGCCCCACTCGATATCCATCGGACGACCGTAGTGCTGCTCGATGATGACCGCGTATTTGGCCAGTTCGACCACTTCGGCATCATCCAATGAATAGCGGTTGCGCATCTCGACGGGCACATCGACGACCTTGACCGAACGACCGGCCTTGGCTTCATTGGTGAATTCCATCTTCAGCAGCTTGGAGCCGATGTTGCGGCGGATCACGGGCGACTTGCCCAGTTCCAGCATCGGCTTGTGCACGTAGAACTCGTCCGGATTGACCGCGCCCTGCACCACTGTCTCGCCCAGGCCATAGCTGGAAGTGACGAACACCACATCCTTGAAGCCCGATTCGGTATCGATCGTAAACATCACACCAGCGGCGCCCAAGTCCGACCGTACCATGCGCTGCACGCCAGCCGACAAGGCCACTTCGGCGTGCGTGAAGCCCTTGTGCACGCGATAGGAAATGGCGCGATCGTTGTAGAGCGAGGCGAATACTTGCTTCATCGCGTCCAGGATGTTGTCGAAGCCCACCACGTTCAGGAAGGTTTCCTGTTGACCGGCGAAAGAGGCATCGGGCAAGTCTTCGGCGGTGGCCGATGAGCGCACCGCGAACGACATTTCGGTCGCCGAGTCGGCGACGAGTTGCTGATAGAAGCGTTCGATCTCGACCGACAGACGCGGCTGGAACGGCGTTTCGACGATCCACTGGCGAATCTCGGCACCGGCTGCGGCCAGTGCACGCACGTCGTCGATGTTGAGGCCAACCAGGCGCTCGGCGATGCGCTGATCGAGCGGCTTGCCGCCGTTGTCGCTGTAGGTGAGGAAATCGCGAAATGCTTGCGCCGTGGTGGCAAAGCCACCCGGGACACGCACGCCGGCGCCGGCCAGCTGGCTGATCATTTCTCCCAGCGATGCGTTCTTGCCGCCGACCGAGTCGACATCGGTCATCCGCAAATTCTCGAATGAAGCGACATAGAGCGCTTCTTGCTGCTGCAATGCTGCGTTGGACAAACTTGTCATGGTAAAACCCTTACTGATGATGGAAATTCGGGAGCGCCGCTGCCAGACTGTTTTCTTGTTATTCTTGGCGCCGTGCAGCACAATCATGCCATTACACCCATTTTACAGCCTGTCACGCAAATTGACACTGCACAATACCAATACCAATACCAATACAAAGACTTATGAACCAAGAACCTCGCCCCGCTCCACCGACCGCTTGCCGCACTGTTTTTTTTGTTTCCGACGGCACCGGCATCACTGCAGAGACCTTCGGTCATTCGGTGTTGAGCCAGTTCGATCTGCGTTTTCGCCAGATCCGCTTGCCCTTCATCGATACGCTGGACAAGGCCTACGACGCCGCGCGCCGGATCAACGAAGCGTTCGCCTCGGACGGCCAGCGCCCGATCATTTTTTCGACACTGGTGAAAAGCGACCTGTCGGATCTGATCCGGCGTTCCAGCGGCATGCACATGGATCTGATCCAGACCTTTGTCGCACCGCTCGAACAGGAACTCGGCGTCAAGTCGACACACACCATCGGCCGTTCGCACAACATCGTCGACAGTGAAGAATACAAGAACCGGATCGAAGCGATCAATTTCTCGCTGGCGCACGACGACGGTCAGTCGCACAAGAATCTCGCTGCCGCTGATGTGATTCTGGTCGGCGTGTCGCGTTCGGGCAAGACCCCGACCAGCCTGTATCTGGCGATGCAATACGGGATCAAGGCCGCCAATTACCCTTTGATCCCCGACGATTTCGAGCGCGGCAAGATGCCAACAGCATTGCCGGAACTCAAGGCCAAGATGTTCGGCTTGACCATCACTCCGGAACGGTTGTCGGAAATTCGCCACGAGCGGCGTGCCGGCAGCAAGTATGCCTCGCTGGAAAATTGCCGCTATGAAGTGAACGAGGCTGAGCGCATGATGAAACGCGAAGGCATACGCTGGCTCTCGTCGACCGCCAAGTCGATCGAGGAAATCGCCACCACGATCTTGCAGGAGATCAAGCCGAACCGGCGCGATTACTGACTGACCAGACTGGCTCAAAAAAACTGGCGCCAGTCCTTCAACCAGGCCGGAAAATCGTCCAGCGCCATCGGCTTGGCGATGTAATAGCCTTGGGCGTAGGTGCAACCCATCCCTTGCAAGAAGTCCCAGTCGGCCTCGGTTTCCACCCCCACCGCCACCGAGCGCCGATCCAGGCTGCGCGCCAGGCCAAGACAGGTGCGCAGCACCGTAGCCAGCGCGGGCGACTTCGAGGCGCCTTCGACAAAGCCGCGATCGATCTTCAGTTCGGAAAATGGAATACGCGCCAGCGATTGCAAGTTGGTGCAACCGGTACCGTAATCGTCGATCGCCAGCCCGAAACCCTGCATCCGCAAGCGCAGCAAACGCTCCAGAAACAGCAAATCGGTCGACAGCACGGCCGACTCCGGCAATTCAAAGGTGATGTAATCGGCCAGCATCCGGTGCTGCGCCAGGCAGGCGTTCATCTGCGCCATGAACGACGATTCAAGCAGCGTATGGGGCGACAGATTGATCGAAATCGCAATCGGCAACCCCTGGTCATGCAGCGTGCGGCAACCGGCGACCGATGCCTCGATCATGCTCCAGTCCAGAAAATCGACGCGCCCGCGCTGCTGCAGCGGCAGTATGAAATCGACCGGATCGAGCACGCCGTGGCGCGGATGACGCCAGCGCGCAAACGTTTCCAAGCCCTTCACATGGCCGGTTTCAAGCTCGATCATCGGCTGGAAAAACGGTTCGAACTGATGCGCCTGCAATCCTTGTCCGATTTCTTCGAACGTCAACAAGGGCCGCGCCGCGCGCGCGCCGTCCTTGTCCTTGTCTTGCGGCACCAGGCGCAGAGCGATCAACGCGGCCAGGCTCTGCGCGAGAACCGGTTTCGGGAGCGCACCGAGTATGTCGACACCGTGCGCACGCGCGATCGATTCGGCTGAAAACAGCACATCGCGACCTTGTACGCCGACGATGATGATGGCGGCGCGGCACTTGGCATGGGCCAGGTGCCGAATCAATTCGATGCCATCCATCCCGGGCAGGGCCAGATCGATCAGGATCAGATCGATTTGGCCGGAATCGATGGCCGTGACACCATCGAAGCTGCGCAGCGCCGCATGTCCGTTCGCGGCCTCGCTGATGTGACCGGCACCGAGATGCCTGAGTGTGGCCACCAGCGACTGGCGCTGCAGCGGATCGCCATCGGCCACCAGGAAGTGCAATTGCCCGAGCTCCATCGCTGCTCCGATCCGTTTTTTTGATTCGCGCCATGACTGATGCCATGACGGGCGTCAGTTCAGCATTTACGCTAGATTCTGCCTCAAATGTTCGAAAAAACATACTGCCGCGCAGGCTGCCACGTTGAGCGACTCGACCTGGCCCCGATGCGGTATCGCGACCCGGTGCGTGGCTTGGGCCAGCAATGCCAAGCTCACGCCCTGCCCTTCATGGCCGAGCAGCCAGGCCACAGGCTGGCGCAAATCCATGTCGTACAGGCACTGCTCGGCATAGCCGCTGGTGGCGAGCACGGCGATGCTAGACGTCTTGATCAGCGCGCTCAGATCGACGTTTTCGACAATATCGAGCACGAAATGGGCGCCCATGGCCGCGCGCAATACTTTCGGCGACCAGCAAAATGCAGTACCGGGGCTGCAATAGACTTCAGTGATGCCCGCCGCAGCCGCACTGCGCAGAATCGAGCCGACATTGCCCGGATCTTGCAACTGGTCGAGCAGCACCGCCGATGCCAACAAGGTATCGGGCACGGCGCGCTGCGGCGTGTCGATCACGAACAAGATGCCCACGCCGTGTTCGACCTGGCTCAGCGGCGCATACAGGCTGTCGGGCAAGACGATGCATTCGGTCTGCAACGCCTCGCAGCGATTGACCAGATCAAGCGCCTCGGCATGGCCCAACGCGCTGCTGCTGACGATGCACTGCGGCGGCGCGCCGCGCAGTTGCAGATAAGTCTGGCACAGATGCACGCCATCGAGCAGCGTGCGACCGGCCTTGCGCCGCGCCTGCGAGCTGCCGGCCAGATGCTTCAATTCCTTGTACAGCGCATTCTCGCGCGACGAGATCGTCTTCACAGGCCAGGCTCCAGGCATCCATCGGCTTCCAGCAGCTTTCTGACCGGCGCATAGCTGCGACGGTGCACGCTGGAGACGCCGTGCTCAAGCAGGCGGGCCAGATGCAGCTTGGTCGGATAGCCCTTGTGCTGGTCGAAGCCATAGTGCGGGTGAATCAGGTGCAGCGCCACCATCGCCTCGTCGCGCGCAGTCTTGGCCAGGATCGACGCGGCTGAAATCGCATCGACCTTGTCGTCGCCCTTGACGATCGCGATCGCGCGCAGATCCATGACCGGGCAGCGATTGCCGTCGATCAAGGCCAGCGTGGCCGGTACAGGCAATGCCTCGATGGCGCGCCGCATCGCCAGCATCGACGCTTGCAAGATATTGATCTGGTCGATCTCGGCTTCCGAGCACTCGGCCACGGCCCAGGACAAGGCATCGCGCTTGATCACGATCGCCAGCGCATCGCGCTGCGCCTCGGACAGTTTTTTTGAGTCGCGCAAACCGGCGATCGGACGCGCCGGGTCGAGAATCACGGCGCCGGCGAACACCGGGCCGGCCAGCGGGCCGCGCCCGGCTTCGTCGACGCCGCAGATGATCATTTCAAGCGAAAAGTCATCGACATAAGAAGACTGGTCGTCTAGCCAGCCTGGAGTTGAATTATTCACATGTTCCTTGGTTCAAGACCGGCGATGGGAGGAGGCGATCACTTGCATGACCGCCGCTGCGCTCTCTTGCGCGCTGTTGCGCAACAGGCTGTGATGCATGTCGGTGAAACGCTGCACCAGTTGCGCGCGGCCAGGGCCGTCGTTCAATTGCTGCCACAGCGCGTCAGCCAGCGCCTGCGGGCTGGCGGCGTCTTGCAACAATTCGGGCACCAGAAATTGACGCGCCAGAATGTTGGGCAAACCGATCCACGGCTGGTAACCCATGTGGCGCATGATGTGCCACGACGCAGCCATCATCTTGTAGGCGATCACCATCGGTTTTTTGAACAGGGCAACTTCCAGCGATGCAGTGCCGGAAGCGACCAGTACCGCATCGCTGGCCTCGATCGCCAGATGCGACTGGCCATCGAGCAGCATGATCCCCAGTTCATCCACGCTGGCTTCGCCCAGCAAGGCCAGAAAATACTGGCGCTGCTTCAAGCCCGCCATCGGCACCACAAAACGCAGCGCCGGTTCGCGCAAGCGCAGCAATCTGGCGGCGGCGATGAACGCAGCCGCATTGTATTTCAGTTCCGACATCCGGCTGCCCGGCATCAACGTCACCACGCAACCATCCTGCGGCAAGCCGAGCGTGCGGCGCGCCTGGCCCTGATTCGGCAGCAAAGGGATCACTTCGGCCAGCGGATGACCGACATAAGTCACCGGCACGCCGGCAGCCTCGTAAATGGCTTGCTCGAACGGAAAGATCACCAGCATGTGCGAGACCGCCTTGACGACCTGCTTGATGCGCCCGCCACGCCAGGCCCAGATCTGCGGCCCGATGTAATGGACGGTGGGAATCCCGGCGGCCTTCAGCTGCAATTCAAGCCCCAGATTGAAGCCCGGATAATCAGCGCCGATGAAGACGCTCGGGCGCTCCTCGAGCAACCTGTCGCGCAGTGCATTTTGTATGCCCTTGATGTCGCGGTAGCGCGGAATCACCTCGAACAGACCGCGCACCGTGAGGCGCTCCATCGGCCAATCCGAGACAAAACCCTGGGCCATCATCTGTTCGCCGCCGATGCCGTGAAAGCGCGCCTGCGGCAGCAGCGGCTTCAAGCCAGAGAGCAAGCGCGCCGCCAGCAAGTCGCCCGACACTTCCCCCGCGACCAGCGCGACCGAGATGCCAGAGCCCGATGCTGCGGCAGCCGATGCTGCGGCAGCCGATGCTGCGGCAGCCGA
>CANFGA010000067.1 GCA_947446335.1 Oxalobacteraceae bacterium
TCAACCTGCTGGTGGGGCGCCTGGTTTTGCGGCCGCTGGCGCAGCTTGAGCGAGCCATCTTGAAAGTGGAGGACGGGCAATTTTCTTGCACGACGTTGCCTGACGGGGGTAACGATGAAATCGGCCGTCTGATGAACCTGTTCAAGCACATGGCGGGCAAGGTGCAGGAATCGCACAACGAACTGGAACGCAAGGTCTGCGAGCGCACCGAGGCGCTCGAACGGCTGACCCATATCGACCCGATGACCGCCTTGCTGAATCGGCGCGGCATGGCCGAGCGCATTGAAGCTGCGCTCAGTCACAAGCAGCGCGACGGCAACCGGTTCGGCTTGCTGCTGCTCGATGTCGATTATTTCAAGAGCATCAATGACAAGCATGGGCACGGCGTGGGCGATCAGGCGCTGATGCTGATGGCGGAACTGTTGCGTTCGCTGATACGGCCTTACGACAGCGCGGCGCGCTGGGGCGGTGATGAATTTCTGGTGCTGGTCATGGATTGTGATGGCGATGCGTTGACGGCGCTGGGAGAGCGCATTTGCGCGGCGATCGCCAAGTCCGATGGCTTGGTCGACCATGCCGGCAAGCTGGTGCACTTTGGCGTCAGCATCGGCGGCGTTCTGGTCGAGGACGAAGACGTGCAAGCGATGGTCTTCATGGCCGATCAAGCCTTGTATGCCGCCAAGGCTGCGGGGCGCGGTTGCGTGCGCCTTTTTGCGCCAGTGCCGGTGCCTGCCGCGATTGCCGCCATCGATTCCATTTAATGGTTTCTTGCCCTTCCTGATCCGGCACACATTGTTTACAATTATAAACAATGTGTGGGTTGCGTATCCTCATACAAGCGGAAAATGATCCCGGGCGCCTGTCTTGGCAGCGTATAGACTGTATTGCGATACGACGCCGTCAGATCCATGGTTCCAAACAGACTTCATTCGGTACACCTTCACCTTCTGCTCCGGTTGGTGATTGCTAATGAGAAAACAACATGAACATGCTGCGCTCCCTTGCCTTGTCGAGGCGCCTTGCGGCCCTGATCGCCATTTTTGCGCTGGGTTTCCTCATTTATGGCTTCTGGTCGTTCAAGACGCTCGATGAATTCAAGGTCAACGGCCCGGTTTATGATCGCATCGTGCAAGGCAAGGATCTGGTGGCCGACATCTTGCCGCCGCCCGAGTACATCATCGAATCCTATCTGGTGGTCTTTCAGTTGATGGCGGTAACCGAGCAAGTCGAACAGCAGCAGTTGATTGCACGCTTGAAAGTGCTGCGCGACGACTACGATGTGCGTCACGCTTACTGGGCCAAGGCGGGCCTGGAGAGCGATATCGCCGAGGTGCTGTTGAAGCGCGCCCATGCGCCAGCGCTGGCTTTTTATGAGATTACATTCAAGCAATACATTCCTGCGGTGCTAAGCAATGAGCCAGTGGCGATGGCCGCTGCACTGGACGCGATGAAGCGCTCTTACGATGCCCACCGGCTGGCCATCAATGACGCGGTCGCGATCGTCAATTTGCGCTCGGCTGCGGTCGAAGCGAATGCAAGCGAGCGCATTGCATCGGCCACCGTCTGGCTGTCATTGATTCTGGCGCTCTCGCTGGGGATAGGCATCGTCGGTGTCATCCTGGTGTCGAAAAGCATTACCGGTCCCTTGCAACATGCGCTGGAACAAGCCCGGATCGTCGCAGCGGGCGATTTGACGAGCCACATCACGACCACTTTTGACGACGAACCGGGCCAGCTGTTGCAGGCACTCAAGACCATGAATGAGAGCTTGTCGGCGACTGTGGGGCGGGTGCGTTTCGGCACCGACATGATCGCCACGGCGGCGCGCGAAATTGCCGCCGGCAATCTCGATCTGTCTGCGCGCACCGAAGCGCAAGCCGGTGCGCTGGAAGAAACGGCATCCGCGATGCAGCAATTGACCAGCACCGTCAAGCAGAATGCTGAAAACGCAAGAACTGCCAATCAACTGGTGGGCTCGACGTCCGAGGTGGCGATCCAGGGCGGGCAGATGGTGGGCCGGGTGGTGCAGACGATGGGATCGATCAAGGACAGTTCGCGCAAGATGGCCGACATCATCGGCGTGATCGAAAGCATCGCATTCCAGACCAACATCCTGGCGCTCAATGCCGCCGTCGAAGCGGCGCGCGCCGGCGAGCAGGGGCGTGGCTTTGCCGTCGTGGCGACCGAAGTGCGCAATCTGGCGCAGCGCTCGGCTGGCGCTGCCAAGGAAATCAGGATCCTGATCGGCGACTCGGTCGATCAGGTCGATGCCGGCAGCAAACTGGTCGATGATGCCGGCGCGACGATGGAACAGATCGTTGCCTCGGTCAAGCAGGTTGCCGGCATCATGGGCGACATCGCCAAGGCCAGTCACGAGCAGAGCGATGGCATTCAACAAGTGAACCAGGCGATCACGCAGATGGACGAGGTGACCCAGCAAAACGCCGCGCTGGTCGAGCAGGCATCGGCCGCCACGGCGAGCATGGAGCAACAAACCGCGGCATTGATCGAGCAATTGCGGGCCTTCAAGCTTGATGTGCAGTTGCAGCAAACGCAAGCTGCGCCGGCCTTGCGCACGGCGCCGCCGTCGGTCCCTTTGCCACCGTTGGCGGTTTCTTCGCGCAAGACGAGCACGGCGGCGAAGGCGGGCGACGACTGGGAAGAATTCTGATCGTTTCGCTATAATGGCGCTGGTTCTTTGAAGCAGCAGGCGCGCATGAATTCATCCCCAGAGCAGCAACCATCGATCGCCGACCTGATTGCCAGGCTGGCGCCGCAAGATGGCGATCATCCGACCGCGATCGCTGGCCTGAGCCTGCATCGCCGTTCGGCGCCGACCCGGGCGGTGCGCCTGGACTACAAGCCGAGCCTGGCCTTCGTCGCGCAAGGCGGCAAGAGCGTGATGCTGGGCAATGAACATTTCAGTTACGGCAGCGATGAATACCTGCTGACCTCGATCGGTTTGCCGGTGCTGACGCGCGTGACGCAAGCGAGCGCGGAACATCCTTTTTTGTGTTTTTTGCTGAACCTCGACATGTTGCAAATCAATGAGCTGATCGGCGAAATGCACATGCCGCTCGTTGCCAAGCCGAGCGCCTGCGGCATTGCCTTGGGCCAAGTATCGGCGCCGCTGCACGATGCCAGCGTGCGCTTGCTGCGCTTGCTGGATCAGCCGCAAGCCATATCGACACTGGCGCCGCTGATCCGCAAGGAAATCGCCTACCATTTGCTGACCGGGCCGCACGGCGACCGGCTGCGGCACATGGCGGTCTCGAAGAGCCAGACCCATCAGATTGGCCGGGCGATGGAATGGATCAAGGAAAATTTTGCATTGCAGCTGCGCATAGACGAACTGGCGCAGCGCGTGAACATGAGCATGTCGTCGCTGCACCATCACTTCAAGGCGGTGACGGCGATGACGCCGGTGCAATATCAGAAATTGTTGCGGCTTGAAGGCGCGCGCCGCCTGATGCTGATCGACATGTTCGATGCCGGCGCGGCCGGGCACCGGGTCGGCTACCGCAGCGCATCGCAATTCAGCCGCGAATATGCGCGCCAGTACGGGCTGGCCCCGATGCGCGATATCGCGCAGGCGCGCCTGCAATTGCAAAGCGCCAGCTTGGAAGCTGGCGCGGTTTGAATCTACGGTACTGCGGCGCTTATGCGTCCAGCGATGCCATGTCGATCACGAAGCGGTAGCGCACATCGCTCTTGATGACGCGATCGTAAGCTTCGTTGATGTCCTTGATCGAAATCAATTCGATGTCGGCGACGATGTCGTGCTTGCCGCAAAAGTCGAGCATTTCCTGGGTTTCCTTGATCGAACCGATCATTGAACCGGCCAGCGTGCGGCGGCCCCCGATCAGCACGTGTGCATGCACCGGCACCGGCACTTCCGGCACGCCGATCAGCACCATCGTGCCATCCGGTTTCAGCAAGTTCAGGTAGGCATTCCAGTCGATGGCGGTGCCGACCGTGTTGATGATCAGGTCGAACTCGCCTTGCAGCTTTTCAAAGGTCTGCGGATCGTTGGTCGCATGGTAGTGGGCTGCGCCAAAGCGCATGCCATCTTCCTGCTTCGACAAGGACTGGCTCAGCACCGTGACATCGGCACCCATCGCATGTGCGATCTTGACGCCCATGTGGCCCAGGCCACCCATGCCGACGATTGCCACTTTCTTGCCGGGACCGGCTTTCCAGTGGTGCAGCGGCGAATACAAGGTGATGCCGGCGCACAGCAAGGGGGCTGCGGCGTCCAGCGGCAGATTCTCTGGAATCGACAGCACATAGCCTTCCTTGACTACCATGTGTTCCGAGTAACCACCCATCGTCGGCGTGACGCCGTCGGCTTCGAGGCTATTGTAGGTTTGCACCAGACCGGGCATGTATTGCTCCAGGTCGACGTTGCGCGTGGCGCAGGTGGTGCACGAATCGACGAAACAACCGACGCCGACATGGTCGCCGACCTTGAATTTGGTCACGTCGCTGCCGACCGCGCTGACGATGCCGGCCACTTCATGACCTGGCACCATCGGGAAGATCGCGCCGCCCCATTCGTCGCGCGCCTGATGGATGTCCGAATGGCAGACGCCGCAAAATTTGATATCGATCGAGACATCGTCGGCGCGCGGTGCGCGGCGCTCGAATGTCGTTGGTGCCAGTGCTGCCTTGGCGGTCGCAGCCGCATATCCTCGTGTCATTGTCATGTTGGTCTTCTCTCTGGTTGAGTAATGAACCTACTATACGCAGCGTTCGCGCTGTGGCCTGCCGTGTTCCTCCGAGTTCCTTGCACGATGCTGCAAATAGTATCGGTGCTCACCTGATGCCGCTGCCACAGACCCCGATTTGGCCTGGTATTTGACGCCGATAGTGATTGCCTTGATCCAGACGATGTTGCCCATCTGCAGGACAGATAAAGTGGCTTTTCAGCATCCATTGATCCATACAGGAGAAACACCATGGCTTACCTTTTCAAGGGCGCACTCAAGGGTGCATTGTGCCGCGACTGCATCGAGCCGCTGGCCGGCGCAACGCTGAAGGCTTACGGCATCGCAGCCGGGCGCGACGCCACGCAACTGGCTGCCGCGCACGCGAAGGATACCTTTGTGCTGGTCGATACCCAGACCCAGGCGGCCAGGGCTGCGCTGCTGCTGGCAGAAGCCGTGATTGACGAGGCCGGCAATTTCACGATCGATTTCTCAAAAGTGCCCAACTATGGCGGCGAGGCGTTCGAGCTCGATCTGTATTGCGGCACCGTGCCGCACCTGAAGCCGGGTCCGGTCCCGCCGCAGCCGCTGCAATTTTCGATCACCGTGGTGCAGCCGATGTGGCGCGAAATCGGCGATGACCGCGTCGCCGCCTGGGATTACACGATCCCGTATCGCTACTGGTGCGGCGTGCGCGGGCGCTTCGGCGCCTGGACCATCTGTGGCCAGGTGACCCATTGCGAAACGAAGGCTCCGATCGGCGGCGTGCGGGTGCGCGCCTTCGATGTCGATTGGCTGCAAGACGATGCGCTGGGCGATGGCATCACCAACGCCAGTGGCCATTTCCGCATCGATTACAACGCGGCCGATTTCAAGAAGACGATCTTTTCTCCGGCGATCGATGTCGAATGGACCGGCGGACCGGACCTGTACTTTCACGTTGAAAGCTTGTCTGGAACAAAGTTGCTGGCCGAACCTTCGTCGCGCGGGCGCGCGCCGGATCGGGAAAACGCCGGTCCCTGCACCTGCGTCGACCTGTGTCTGGAAAAGCAGCCGCCGGTCAACGAGCCATTGCCGGTGTTCGACGCGCTGGGCGGCTATCTGTATGCCTCCGATATTCACAGTGCCGTACCCGGCAGCGGTCTCACGGTCGGCGATGCGCGCGCCTTTTACGCCTCGGTGCGCCTCAATGGCGTGCTGCCCAAGAAACTGAACGGTCAACAAATGGAATACCGCTTCGAATGGCGCAGCGTCGACGCCAGCGGCAATCCGGTCGGGGCCTGGAGTGTTGTCGGACTTGGCCAGTTCGGCAGCACCCACCTGGGCCAGTTGGAGCGCTATGCGCCAGTCTTTGTCGGCGACCCGAATCCGGTCAAGACTGCCCGCGTGTATGCCGATCCGGCCAATCCGGTCGCAGGCCCATTCAATGCCGCGATCGTCG
Organism: Oxalobacteraceae bacterium; assembly: GCA_947446335.1. Lineage (GTDB taxonomy): Bacteria > Pseudomonadota > Gammaproteobacteria > Burkholderiales > Burkholderiaceae_D > Janthinobacterium. The sequence goes on from CANFGA010000067.1 coordinate 6,148, forward strand.
GCGGCTGGATACAGGTGCCGCAACAAAACAATGTGTTCGGACCCGAGGGTTTTTTCAATTCGAACGGCAACATGCTCAATCTGATCACCAGCGCGCTCCTGGCGTCACCTGGCATCAACGTCACTGGTGTGATGGCCGGCGTGAGCAGCACCAGCCTGGGTGCGCCGCTGGCGGCCAACCGCCATGTCGCGTTGCGGATGCGGGTGCGCGAAGTGGGCGACCCGATGTCCGAACTCGATGCCGGCACCTGTTTTCATGTGGCGATCGACAATACCGCGTACGACGGCGTCGCCAAGGGTGGTTCATGGGCGCCGTCCAAGCTCAATGACGAGCTCGCCGTAGTCTCGGTCGACGCATTGCAGCTGCGCAGCAACGGCTGCGCCGGCGTGACGACCGGCCTCGACGTGCTGCTCACTGCCGCGCATGCCAATCTGGGCAACGTGTGGTTGTCGATGACCGGTCCCGGCGGGCCTTACGGCTTCACGCTGCCCGCTGCGGTGCCGGGTGAATGCTTTGGCGCTGCGGTCCCCAGCGGCGGCTGGAACATCGCGACCTTGCCCGACTGCGCCTACATCATCACGCTCGGTGTGCAAGTGCTGTTGACGACCGGCGACGATGTTCCCGATCCGGTCTGGGATCAGATCGGGTTTTACAAGAAGTAAAACCTCGGGGCAGGCTCATACATCGGGGACAGGTTCGATCAAACCCGAGCCTGTCCCCGTTTTTCCTTGCCCAGCATCCGCAACAGCCAGTGTTCCAGATCGTCGATGTAGGTAAACACCGCCGGTACCACCAGCAAACTCAGTAACGTCGAGGTGATCAAACCGCCGATGACGGCGATTGCCATCGGCGAACGAAAGCTCGGGTCGGCGCCCCAGCCCAGCGCCAGCGGCATCATGCCGGCGCCCATCGCGATCGTCGTCATCAGGATCGGGCGGCTGCGCTTGTGGCAGGCGTCGACCAGCGCATCGAAGCGGTTCATGCCTTCTGCGCGCGCCAGGATCGCGTAATCGACCAGCAGGATCGAATTTTTGGTGACGATGCCCATCAGCATGATCAAGCCGATCATCGACGGCATCGACAGCGCGCTGCCGGTGATCAAGAGCGCGACAAAGGCGCCGCCGATAGACAAAGGCAGAGCGGCCAGGATCGTGATCGGCTGCATGAAGTCCTTGAACAGCAGCACCAGCACGCCATAGATGCAGAGCACGCCGATCGCCATCGCCAGGCCGAAGCTGGCAAACAGCGCCACCATTTCCTGGGCGTCGCCCAGTTCGGCGATCTGGACCGACTTGGGCAGTTTTTTCATCGCCGGCAGCGCGCGCGCCTCGGTGTTCACGTCGCCCAGCGAGCGAGCTCCGAGTTCGACGTTGAGCGTCACGTTGCGGCTGCGGTTGAGCCGGTCGATCTGGGCCGGGCCGCTCTCCATTGTCACCGTGGCCACATTGGCCAGCAGCACCGGGCCATTCTTGCCGGGTACGGTCAAGCGTGCGATCGCGGCCAGGTCGGCGCGCACCGCGTCGGGCAGCTTGACCCGGATCGGCACCTGGCGCTCCGGCAGGTTCATCTTGGTCAGCGCCGTGTCGTAGTCGCCGGCGGTGGCCACACGCACCGTTTCGCCGATCGCGGAAGCGGTCACGCCAAGGTCGGCGGCGCGCGCAAAGTCGGGCCGCACGATGATTTCCGGGCGCACCAGCGAGGCGCTGGAACTGACATTGCCGATGCCTTTCAATGTGCGCATTTCGCGTTCGACCTGCTGCGCCGCCGCGTTCAAGGCGACCGGGTCTTCGCTGCGCAGCACCAGTTGCATCTTCACTCCGGTGTCGGGCGGGCCGACGTTGAAGCGGGCGCCCGGAATGTTATCCAACTGGTGCCGGATTGCGCTTTCCAGATCCGCCATCGATTCCTTCCGATCCAGTCGGTGCAGCGTGGTCAGGGTCAGCACTGCGCGGCGCGCCTCGGCCGCGGCGCCGGGCGCAAACGCATCGCCGGACGAGCCGCCGCCGATCGAGCTGAACACGCCCGTGATGCCCGCCACTTGCATCGCCGCCACGCGCGCACGCTCGGCCACCACGCGCGTCTCGGCCAGGGTAGAGCCGGGCGGCAATTCGAGGTTGATCTGGGTCTGGGCCCGGTCGGCAGCTGGCACGAAGCCGGTCGGCAGCAGCGGCACCAGCAAGATTGAAGCGATGAAAAACAGGCCGGAAGCGATCGCCGTGACCGTTCGGTGCGTCAAGCACCAGCGCATCAGGGCGATGTAGCGCCGCATCAGCCAGCCATCTTGCTCTTCGACGTGCTTGCTCGGTTTCAGCAGGTAAGCGGCCATCATCGGCGTGAGCAGACGCGCCACCACCAGCGACGCCAGGATCGCCAGCACCGCAGTCCAGCCGAACTGCTTGAAGAACAAGCCCGGCACGCCGCCCATGAAGGCGGTCGGCAAGAACACGGCGACCAGCGCGAAGGTGGTCGCGATCACCGCCATGCCGATCTCGTCAGCCGCTTCCAGCGCCGCCTGCATCGGCGTCTTGCCCATGCGCAAATGGCGCGAAATATTTTCGATTTCGACGATCGCATCGTCGACCAGCACGCCCACCACCAGCGCCAGCGACAGCAAGGTGACGGTGTTGAGCGTATAGCCGAACCAGTAAATGCCCAGAAACGCCGGCATCACCGACAGCGGCAGCGCGGCTGCAGCCACCAGCGTGGCGCGCCAGTCGCGCAAGAACCACCAGACCACGAGCACGGCCAGCAGCGCGCCTTCGAACAGCAGTTCGATCGAGCCGACGAAATTCTCCTGGACCGGCGCCGCGTTGTCGATCGCGAGCTTGAACTCGATGCTGCCGTTTTCGCGCTGCAGTTCGGCCACGGCGGCGCGCGCACCGCGTGCGACCGCTACTTCGCTGGCGCCCTTGGTGCGGAAGATTTCAAAGCCGACCACGCTCTTGCCATCCTGTTCAGCCAGCGCGCGCGGTTCAGCCACCGTGTCCGTGACCAGCGCGACTTGATCGAGCCGGATGTGGCGCCCGTCGGCCAGCGGAATGTCGATGCGCGCCAGTTCTTGGGCTGTTTGCACGGTGGCGATGGTGCGCACCGATTGTTCTGCGCCGCTGACATCGCCGCGCCCGCTAGGTGACTCTTGCTGCACCAGGCGCAGCCGGCGCGACACGTCGAGCGCCGATACCTTCAAAGCGGCCATGCGCGCGTCATCGAGTTCAACCCGGATTTCGCGCGTCACGCCGCCCATGCGCTTGACGGCGCCCACGCCGGGCACCGCCAGCAACCGCTTGGAGACGGCATTGTCGACCAGCCAGCTCAATTGCTGGGCATCGAGTGGATTGGCGCTGCCGGTTTTTGACGCGGCGGTGAAGGTCAGCACCACGCGCCCGGCGGTCGAGGCCTTGCTCACGGTCGGTTCGCGCAATTCGCTCGGCAAGTCGGCCCGCACCCGCGCCACTGCGTCGCGCACATCGTTGACGCCTTCCGCGATCGGTTTTTCGAGGATGAATTCGACGGTGACGCTGACCACGCCGTCGAGCACCTTGGTGTAGATGTTCTTCACGCCCTGCAGCGTGGCGACCGAGTTTTCGATCTTTCGGGCCACTTCGGTTTCCAGTTGCGCCGGCGCGGCGCCTTCCAGCGTGGCGGTGACGGTGACGATCGGCAGTTCGATGTCAGGAAAGTCTTGCACCGCATTGGCGCGGTAAGCGAGCAAGCCGGCCAGCGTCAGCAGTGCAAACAGCATGATCGCCGGGATCGGATTCTTGATCGAAAAAGCGGAAAAATTCATCCGGTGCTCCCTAGCGCGCCGCAGCCGCAGTGGATACGGTCGCTGCCACCGGTGCACTCAAAGGTGCAGCCGGAGCAACCGAGGGAACAACTGCGGGACTGGTCACGGTCGCCACCACGCGCACCAGGTCGCCTTCGTTGAGAAAACCGGCGCCGGCCAGCACGATGCGGGTATCCGAGCTAATGCCGTCCAGCACTTCGATGCGGTTGCCGATGCGGCGCCCGAGCTTGACCTTGACCTGGCTCACGCGCTGGTCGTCATTGAGA
>CANFGA010000068.1 GCA_947446335.1 Oxalobacteraceae bacterium
CCGGTGCCATAGTCGAGGTAAAGATCGTTGACGGATAATTCATTCATGATGGAAGTCTCGTTATATTTAATAATACAAAGCAATTTTGTAAATCAGCCATGCAGTTCAGCCATGCAACTCAGTTGTGCACTCAGTCATGTAACTCAGTTGTGCAGCTTCACGCCAAAGCGCAGTGCAATCCCCAGCCCGATCGCCACCAGCGTGATGTTGATGAACGACAGCGCCGCCACCAGGTCGGTCGAGCCGCCGGCCCACAGCGAGACCAGCATCGCGCCGATCACCTCGGTGCCGGGCGAGAGCAGGTAGACGCCGGTCGAATATTCGCGCTCGAAGATCAGGAACACCATCAGCCAGGCACCCAGCAAGCCGTACTTGATCAAGGGCAGCGTGACGTCGCGCGTGACCTGGCCACGGCTGGCGCCGATCGCGCGCGCCGCCTCTTCCAGTTCCGGTCCGACCTGCAGCAGCGCGGTCGAAATCAGGCGCATGCCGTAAGCGAGCCAGACCACCGAATACGCCAGCCACAAGGCGAAAATGGTCGAACGCACTTCGCGCAGCACAGGGATCAGGTGTGCACTCAACCACTGCGCGGCGCCGTTGTCCATCATCTTCAGGATGCCGTCGAGCCAGGCCGGCACGAACAGGAACACCCACAGGAACGAGAGGCCGGCCAGCAAGCCCGGAATCGCGCGCGGCACCAGCACGCTGTAATCGAGCAAACGCGTGATGCCGTCCTGCTTGCGGTGCATCGCCAGCGCGATCGCGCTGTAGCAAGCCACGGCCAGGGCGCCGCCGACGACACCGATCAGGATCGTGTTCATGATGCCGCGCATCAGCGATGGCTGCTCCAGGATGTCGCGAAAGTGCTGCAAGGTCAGCACATCGGCGAGTTTGACGCCCTCGCCCCAATACAACACGAACGAGCGCAGCGCGATGCCCGACAACGGCAGCACGATCGTGAAAATCAGCCAACCAGCCAGCAGCGCGAACGCCAGCCATTTCCAGCGCCCCAGCGGCATGACCTTGGTGCGCGCGCCCTTGCCCTTGATCGAGACATATTTGTTGGCCGATTTCAGCAGATGGCGCTGCAACATCACCAGCGGCATCGTCACCATCACCAGACAGACCGCGACGGCGGCCATCAGGTGATACGACGGCGTGCCCAGCTTGTTGGTCAGCTTGTACAGATAGGTGGCCAGCACCAGATGGCCCTCCGGATCGCCCAGCACCAGCACCAGGCCGAACACTTCAAAGCCGAGAAAGAACACCAGCACGCCGGCATACGCCAGGGCCGGCATGATCATCGGCAAGGACACGTTAAGCATGACCTGGATCGGCGAGGCACCGGCCACGCGGGCCGCTTCCTCGACATCCGAACCCAGGCTTTTCAGCGCCGACGATGCATACAGATAAACGTGCGGCACATGCGTCAAGCCGGCGATGATGACGATGCTGGCAAAGGAATAGATGTTCCATGGGATGAAGCCAAGCAATTGCTTGACCCAGATCGAATAGAAACCCACCGGTCCCATCGAGACCACGTAGCCGAAGCCCATCACCATCGGCGACACGAAGATCGGCACCAGCAGCAGCGGCGCGATCCAGCTGCGCCCCGGCAAGTCGGTGCGGATCATCAAGAAGGCCAGCATCGCGCCCAGCGGCACCGCGATCGCGGCCAAGCCGCTGGCGAGGATCATCCCGTTCCAGAATGCCTGTGCGAAATCGGGATCGTCGAAGATGAAGCGATAGGCATCGAGGCCGAGTTCCTTGACCGGCATGAAGAACGGCGCCGACAGGAAGCTTTGATAGAAGATCAAGAGCAGCGGCAGGAAGACCGCGATGCAGGTCAGTGCGACGACCAGGCCGCGCGGCCAATTGAGGCGCGCCAGGCTGCGGCGCGGGAGGGTGGCAGTGTGCATGACTGGAATCCGATACATGGTCAAAACAAGAAAAAAGAACGAACCGCTCCCTTCCGGCGAGCCGGAAAAAATTCACCAAGGTGGTGCGGGTGTCAGGCGCAGGCCGGGGATCTGGCCTGCGCTGCCGGGCTTGTTTGCCGGGTTACTTCTTGCCGGCGGTTTCTTTCCACTGCTTCAGGAAAGCCATGCGCTTGGCAGGTGCCAGGTAGCCGAGGATGATCGGATGAACCGGAATCGGCTTGATGTTGGCGGCGCCGATCTGCTTGATCAGGTCGCTTGATGTGGTCTCGCCGGTCACGTCGGCGCGGATCGCGAACAGCTTGGCGCCGTTGGCAACCACAGTCTGGCCGCGGTGCGACAGCAGATAATCGGTCCACAGCTTGGCTGCGTTGACGTTTTTGGCCGCCTTGTTGATGAACAGCACGCGCGACATGATCAAGGTGTAATCCTTGGGCAACACGACGCCGATCGATGGATCGGTCTTCGCGCGCACCAGAGCATACGAGCCCAGCACGTTATAACCGATCAAGTTCTCGCCCGACGAGATGCGCTCCATCATCGTGCCGGTCGACGATTGGACGCGCACCCTGGCTACGCCAAAGGCATTTTCCAGCGCTGAAAATTGTGCATTTTCTTTCGCATCCTGGGTCATGAACATGAAGCCGACGCCGGATTTTTCGATGTCGTAGGTGGTGACCTTGTCCTTGAATTTGGGCTGCTCGATCAATTTGGCGAAATCGGCGTGCGTCTGCGGCACTTCCTTGGCGTCGACCAGGCGCTTGTTGTAGACAATCGCGGCCGGTTCGAACGTGGTGCCATAGGCGGTGTCGTCCCAGACGGCCCAACCCGGAATCTTGGATACTTCCATCGACTTGTATTTGAGCGCATAGCCGTCCGAGGCGAGGCGCATCTGCAAGTCCATCGAGGACGACCACATGACGTCGGCGGTGTTGCCGCCGGCCGCCACTTCGGAGATGAAGCGGTTGTAGACCTCGGTCGAATTCATGTCGTTGTATTCGACCGAAATGCCCGGATACAGCGCGCTGAAATCCTTGATCAATGGCGCCGCAGCCTTGCTGTCGGTAGCGCCGTAGATGACGACCTTGGCCTCTTTTTTTGCCGCATCGATGATTTTCTGGTAATCAGCCGGATAGCCGGCCGGAACCTGCGCCAGCGCGGCGCCGGCCAAGGAAATTGTCCATGCAGCGGCTATCGTGTTTTTGATAAACATGTCTTGTCTCCGTTATTATAGAATTTTTTACAACATCAGCGCATCAAGCCCAGTTCCCTGGCGCGCTTGCCATAGTCAGCCACCGCTTTTTTGACATGCACCGTCAATCCATTGCCGCTCAGCGCGAGCGGGTACAAGCCATGAGCGGCGCGCGCCTGGGCAAATTGCGTGCTGGCCAGGATGGTGTCGAAATGGGCGACCCACTGCCGGTAATCGGCATCGCTGACCTGTGGCCCCATCCAGAGGCCGCGGATCACCGGCCACACCAGATCGATGCCTTGCTCGCGCGCAGTCGGCACCTGTGCCAGTTTGCCCGGCAAACGCTGCCCGGACAGCACTGCCAGCACCCGGATTTGACTGCTGCCGGCATACAAGGTCGCCTCCGACGCATCGCCCGAGACCACTTGCACATGACCGGCTTGCATCGCGGTGAACGATTCGCCGCCGCCTTCCAGCGCCACGAAGCGCAGCACCTTGGGATCGATGCCGGCTTGCTTGACCAGCAGCGCCATCTTGACCCAGTCCTGGCTGCCGATGGTGCCGGAGACACCGATCAAGACCTGGTCCGGATCGCGCTTCAAGGCCGCAATCAAGTCCGCCAGCGTCTTGTATGGCGCATCGGCGCGCACCGCGATCATGCCGTAATCGACACCGAGCGCAGCGACCCAACGCACGTCGGCCGCGCTAGCGTTGCCGAATTTTCCCTGCGCCAAGTTGAGCAGCGAACCGCCGGAAAACACGACCAGCGTATCGGCTTCGGCGCGCCGCTGCGACACCAGCGTATGCCAGGCGACTGCCCCTATGCCGCCCGGCATGTAACTGATGCGCACTTCTTGCTGGGCCTGCGCTGGCAGCGCCTGCAAGCCTGTTTGCACCAGCTTGCAGGTGAGATCCATCGCCCCGCCCGGCTTGGACGGGACGATGCATTCGACTGCGCCAGCGGCGCTACCAAACATCGTCAGCAGCAGCGACGCTGCGACCGATCGTGCCAGGCAACTTGTCATCGCGTCAGGTCAGAAACGATGCTGGACGCCGGCCATCACGCCGCGCTGGCTGTTGCCGAAACCGGCATCGTCGCGCGAGAGGCTGACCAGCTTGTCGTTCTTGGCCTTGGCATAGGCGGCGGCGACATACAGATCGGTGCGCTTGGACAGTGCGTACTTGAAGCGTCCCACGTACATGATCGGATCGGCGTCCGCATTGGCGGCGACATTTTTTACATTCTGGTAATAAACGACGCCAGTGAGCGAAATCGCCGGTGTAGTCTGGTAAGTCACGCCGCCCCAGTACAGATCGCCGCGCAAGTCGGCGGTGGTGGGCACGTTCGAATCGAGCTTGTAGTCGCGCACCGCAGCCTGGATTTTCAACGGGCCTTCGGTGTACGATGCGCCCAGATGATAAGCGGTGGTCTTGTCGCGATTGCCGTTGGCCGGCACGGTATTGCCGTTGATTTGTTCATACGTTGCCACCAGCGCAAACGGGCCCACGCCATATTGCGCGCCGAACGCCATCTTGCGGCTGTCGGCGGCGCTGCTCGCTTGTTCGCCGAAGCCATAGCTGGCGCCAAACTTGACCGGACCGACCGTGCCGGCATACTTGATCAGATTGTCAAATGCAGTCGTCATGCCGTACTTGCTCGGGCTGCCCGTGGCACCGGTGGTCGCATTGCTCGACGTGGCCCATGAATAGGATGGCGCATAGCCCATCGGATCGAACGGCAACATGAAATCATAGACGGTGGTAAACGAACGGCCCACGACCACGCGGCCGAAGTCCCCTTCCAGACCGACATTGGCCTGGCGCTTGAACAAGGGCTGCGTAGCTCCGCCATCGATGTTGCCGGTGTCGAGCGAGAGGCCGCCTTCCAGATTGAAGATGGCCTTCAAGCCATTGCCCAGGTCTTCGCTGCCACGGATGCCCCAGCGCGATGTATTCTGGCCACCCGAGGTGATGCGTGTCACGGAGGATTTGCCGGCGTTGGCATTGTTGACATTGTCGATGCCGACGTCGAGCAAGCCATAGATGGTGACATTCGATTGCGCGTGGGCGGCGCCAGCGGCGGCCACGGTTGCCAGGACGGCAAGAAAGAGTGCGCTGTGCTTCAAGGTGTACTTCATATCGATCTCCGTAAATATAATTATTGGTGATGAAGCTCATCACTCCTGCGAATCAGGAAACAATATAATAGATTCTTCCTTTCAATTGGCTTTCAATTTTTCTCTACTCGATCGCTTGTCGTTGTACCGCCACAACACCAGCACAGCGCCATCATTTTTGCCTGCGGCCTTTGCCGGAGCCACCCTTGCAGGCTTACACTGCGTCTTTCTCGATACAGGCCAAGAGACAGGCCAAGGCAAAAAAATGCGCATTTTATTGGTGGAAGACCATCTGGAACTGTCGCACTGGCTGGCCAAGGCGCTGCGCGATGCGCGCCTGACGGTCGAGACGGTGGCCGACGGTTTTGACGCCGATACCTTGCTGCATACGCAAGACTATGCGCTGGTGATACTCGACCTGACGCTGCCGAAAATGGATGGACTGGACGTGCTCAAGCGCTTGCGCGCGCGCCCCGGTGCGCGCGGCAAGACCCCGGTGCTGATCCTGACCGCGCGCGGCGGCCTGGACGACCGGGTTCAGGGCTTGAATCTGGGCGCTGACGATTACCTGGCCAAGCCCTTCGAACTGGCCGAACTGGAAGCGCGCGTGAAAGCCTTGCTGCGCCGCAGCCAGGGCAACGAAGCGCTGGTCTACCAGTGCGGCGCGCTCGATTTTGACACCGTCACGCGCCGCTTCAGCCACGGTGCGCTGACCTTGGCCTTGACGCCGCGCGAACATGCGGTGCTGGAAGGCTTGATCACCCGTTCCGGGCGCGCCGTGTCGAAAGAAAAGTTGTTCGGCGAAGTCTTCGCGCTCGATGACGATGTCAACCTCGATGCGATCGAACTGCTGATCCACCGCGTGCGCAAGAAACTCGACAGCAGTTTGCCCAACGCGGCCGTGATCACCACGCTGCGCGGCATCGGCTATGTGCTGCAACCCAAAATCATGCCGCCGCCGCAATGACACCATTGCTGGAGCGCTCGCTGGCCAGACCAGGCAAGCCGCTGGGCAGCTTGCGCAACCAGTTGCTGCGCTGGCTGCTCATTCCCTTGATGGTGCTGGTGGCGCTGGACGCGGTCTCGGTCTACAGCAATGCGCAAGGGGCCGCCGACATCGCCTACGACCGGGCGCTGCTGGCATCGACCCGGGCGCTGGCCGAGCGCGTTTCGGTCGTGAAGGGCAAGGTGGTAGCCGACGTGCCCTACGTCGCGCTCGACAGTTTCGAAACCGACACGCTGGGCCGCATTTACTACAAGGTGACCGGCATCAACGGCGAACTGGTGTCCGGCTATGCCGATCTGCCTGCGGTGCCGGCCAATGTGCCGCGCTCGCAAGCGTATCCGGCGCTGGTGCGCTTTTACCATGCGCAGTACAACGGCGAAGCGATCCGCATCGCCGCGCTGCTGCAACCGGTGTACGACGACTCGATGCGCGGCATCGCCTTGATTCAAGTCGGAGAAACGCTCGATGCGCGGCGCATCTTGTCGAACCAGATCCTGTTCGACACGCTGCTGTGGCAAGCCGGCATGCTGCTGGCGGTGGCCACGCTGGTCTGGTTTGCGGTGCGCCTGGTGCTGCGCCCGGTGCTGCGGCTCAAGGTCGACATCGAGATGCGCGCGCTGTCGGATCTGTCGGACGTCGATCCCAGTCTGGTGCACAAGGAGATGCGCCCGCTGGTGATGGCGATGAACGGTTCGATGGGGCGCTTGCAAAACCTGATCGCCAGCCAGCGCCGCTTCATCGGCGACGCCTCGCATCAATTGCGCACGCCGTTGACGGTGCTGAAGATGCAAACTGAACTGGCACTGCGCGCCTGCGACCATGACCACAGCGAGGCGGCGCAACTGAAGGCGATCGTGCAAGCGATGTCGGCCACCGTGGACTCGGCGGCACACCTGGCCAATCGTCTCTTGATGATGGCGCGCATCGGGCACGGCGGTGAAGGACTGGAGATGACGACACTCTCGCTGCGCGAGATCGTGCACCAGGTGGCGCTGGAAATGGCGCTGCCGGCGGTCAACAAGAACATCGACCTGGCGCTGGAAGCCCAATTGGAGACGATGGTCTGGGGCCAGGCGCTGCTGCTGCATGAACTGGTGACCAATCTGGTCGACAATGCACTGCGCTACACGCCCTTTGGCGGGACCGTGATCTTGCGCGTCACGCCGCCATCAGCCATCCGTGGAGCACTGCTGCAGGTGGAAGACAGCGGCAGCGGCATTGCTGAACAAGAACGCGAGCGCGTCTTCGCGCCCTTTTACCGCGCAGCGAGCACGCTAGAGCGCAACCCCGGCGGCACCGGCCTCGGACTGGCGATCGTGCGCGACATCGCCACCTTGCACGGCGCCAGCATCGCGTTGTCGGACAGCGCCAGCGGCGGCTTGACAGTCACCCTGGCGTTTGCGCAGCAAGGCTGATTCAAGGCGTCAGGCGGCAGCCTTCAGCAATTCATACAATTCATCCTTGAGCATCACGCGTTCTTTTTTCAAATCTTCGAGTTCGGCATCGCCGAGATTGTCCTGGCCATTCTCGGCACGGTTGACCGCTTTGTCAGCCTCGCTGTAGGCATCGAACAATTTGGCAAAATGTTGATCGCTCAACTTCAAGGCATGAATTTGTTCTTTAAACTCTGGAAATTCGATGGACAAAGGATGATGTTCTACTTGCATGCTGGCTCCTGGTTTGCGTTAAAAGTGCTTATTGAGCAAGCATGCTAATCTGAATATTGCATAAAAGGAAGGGGCAACATCAATCGAACGCACGGCAAGGCCCGCTTCAATCGGAAGAGATGTCTTCGAATAAATATTGACACAATGGCAGCCCGATCTGGATAATTGCCAATATAATTACAATTCCAAGCAACGGCACAATGACCGATTCGACTGCCACCATCCTCATCATCGATGATGAAACCCACAATCGCAAGCTGTTCGAAGTATTGCTGCGCTACAAGGGCTATGCAACGCTGAGCGCGGCCAATGGCGAACAGGCGCTGACGACGATAGCGCAATGCGTACCCGATCTGATCTTGCTCGATATCATGATGCCGGGGATGGACGGTTACCAGCTCGCCGGCATCCTGAAGGCCAATCCGGTGACCTCGAGCATTCCGATCATCATGGTCACGGCGCAGATCGACCGCAACATCCGCCTGGCCGGCCTCGATGCCGGGGTCGAGGAATTTTTGACCAAGCCGGTGGATCAGGCCGAATTATGGCTGCGGGTGCGCAATTTGTTGCGCTTGAAGAATGCGCTGCGACAATCGAAGGAAAGCTTGCAGCAATTGCTGGCGCATCAGGAAAAAATCAAGGAAGAAGAACGCAAGCGCATCGCGCGCGAAATTCACGATGACCTGGGGCAAAACCTGCTGGCCTTGCGAATCGACATTTCCATGCTGCATGCACGCACCGCGCATGGCCATCGCTTGCTGCACCAAGGCGTGGGCGTGGCGCTCGACAATATCGATGCCACGATCAAATCGGTGCGCGCCATCATCAACGATCTGCGCCCGTTTGAACTGGAACTGGGCTTGCAGGCGGCAGTGGCATGGCAATTGAAAAAATTTGAACGCGTGAGCGGCATTGCATGCCAGTTCGACATCGATGCAGCGCCGGCCAGCAACGCGCAACTGAGCGACCTGCAGACGCTGACCATTTTCAGGATATTGCAAGAATCGTTGAGCAATATCGCGCGCCACTCCTGCGCCACTTGCGTCGATGTCAAGCTGAAATGGAATGCGCGTGGCCTGGCCATGCACGTGAGCGATGACGGCATCGGCATGCATGCCGATGCCATGCCAAAAACGAACTCGTTCGGCATCGTCGGCATCAAGGAGCGCGTCAGTTCGCTCGGAGGCGAACTCGTCATCGATGGCAGCAGCGGCCATGGCACGCTGCTGTCGGTCTTCATTCCGATCGACGACGTGCGCTAGCTTGAGCTCAGTTCAGGTTTTCCAGACGGATCTTGGTCACGCTGCCGACAACGGTCGAGAGCGCTTCCATTTTCACGATCGCCGCTTCGATGTTCTTTTCCTGGGTCTGGTGCGTCAGCATGATGATATCGGTGTGGGTCTCGCCCTCGGCCGGTTCCTTTTGCAGCATCGCATCGATCGAGATCGTGGCCTCGGCCAGGATGGCGGTCAGATCGGCCAGCACGCCCGGCTGATCCGCCACGTGCATGCGCAAGTAATAGCTGGTGCGAATTTCCGACATCGGCAAGATCGCGATATCGGCCATCGCGTCGGGCTGGAACGCCAGATGCGGCACGCGGTGCTGCGGATCGGCCGTGGCCAGGCGGGTGATGTCGACCAGGTCGGCGATCACGGCCGAGGCAGTCGGTTCGGCGCCGGCGCCCTTGCCGTAATACAGCGTGGAGCCGACTGCATCGCCTTGCACCAGCACCGCGTTCATCGCCCCTTCGACGTTGGCAATCAAGAGCGTGCTCGGGATCAAGGTCGGATGCACGCGCAATTCGATGCCTTCGACGCCATCGAGCTGGACGCGCTTGGTGATGCCGAGCAGCTTGATACGGTAACCGAGTTGCTCGGCGTAGCGGATGTCGATCGCTTGCAAATGGGAAATGCCTTCGATGTGCGCTTTCGCGAACTGGACTGGAATGCCGAACGCGATCGCCGCCATCAGCGTCACTTTCTGGGCTGCATCGACGCCTTCGACGTCAAACGTCGGATCCGATTCGGCGTAACCGAGTTGCTGGGCTTCCTTCAGCGCACTGCCGAAATCGAGGCCGCGCTCGCGCATCTCGGACAAGATGAAGTTGGTGGTGCCGTTGATGATGCCGGCGATCCATTCGATCCGGTTCGCGCTCAAGCCTTCGCGCAGCGCCTTGATGATCGGAATGCCGCCGGCCACCGCCGCCTCGAAACCGACCATCACGCCCTTTTCCTTGGCCA
>CANFGA010000069.1 GCA_947446335.1 Oxalobacteraceae bacterium
CACACATCGGCGTCGATGCGCTGGTCAAGTCGCTCGGCCCCAGGGCCGCGCGCATTACAGGATCGGTGGCGGCAGCGCTATGCATCTTGTACGCGTTGCTGGTGGCGTTCGGCGGCTTCCAGTACGTTCAAAAAATGCACGAAGTGGGCATCTTGATGCAGGACCTGCCGGTGCCGAGCTGGATTCCGCGCGCCATCTTGCCGCTTGGTTTTTTGCTGCTGGCATTTCGCCTTTGCCAGGTGCTGTATCTCTTGATGACAGGCCAGCGCGCGCAACTGCTGGGCGATGAAGCCGAAGAAGCATTGAAACTGCGCGAAGATGAACCAGCGAGCGAGGTGAAGCCATGACCATCGCCGCACTCTTTCTGTTGCTGTTTCTGTTCATGGGTCTGGGCATGCCGGTCGCGGTGGCGCTCGGCTTGTCGTCGATCCTGACCATCATGGGTTTTGCCCAGGATTCGATGGCATCGCTGTCGCTGAAACTGTATGAAACCTCGGAGCATTACACGCTGCTCGCGATTCCCTTCTTCGTCCTCGGCGGCGCCTTCATGACCACCGGCGGCGTGGCGCGCCGGATGATCCGCTTTGCCAATGCCTGCATCGGTCACTTGCGCGGCGGCCTGGCGATGGCTTCGGTGCTCGCTTGCATGCTGTTTGCGGCCGTGTCCGGTTCGTCACCGGCCACCGTCGTTGCCGTGGGCGCGATCGTGATCGCCGGCATGGTGAAGGCCGGTTATCCGCAGCCATTTGCCGCCGGCGTGATTTGCAATGCCGGCACGCTGGGGATTTTGATTCCGCCGTCGATCGTGATGGTGGTGTATGGCGCCGCCACCGAAACGTCGGTCGGCAAGCTGTTCATGGCGGGTGTGATCCCCGGTCTCTTGCTGGGATTGATGCTGATGGTCGCCATCTATGTGCGCGCCCGCATGCTCGACTTGCCGCGCCAGCCGCGCGCAACGGCCGGTGAAGTGCTGAAATCGGGGCGCGATTCGATGTGGGGCTTGATGCTCATCGTCATCATCCTGGGCGGCATCTACGGCGGCATTTTCACGCCGACCGAAGCGGCGGCCGTGGCTGCGGTCTACGCTTTTGCCATCGCGGTATTCGTCTATCGCGACATCGGCATGAAGCAGGTGCCGAAGGTGATCCTCGACGCCGGCAAGGTCACGGTGATGCTGATGTTCATCGTCGCCAATGCGCTGCTGTTTGCGCATGTCTTGACCACCGAGCGCATTCCGCAAACGATCGCCGAAACCATCATCGGCTGGGGCATGGTGGCCTGGCAATTCTTGATCGTGGTCAACATCTTGCTCTTGATCGCCGGCATGTTCATGGAACCAACCGGCATCATCTTGATCCTGGCACCGATCCTGTTTCCGATCGCGACCCAACTGGGGATTGATCCGGTTCACCTGGGCATCATCATGGTCGTCAATCTCGAGATCGGGATGGTGACGCCGCCGATAGGGTTGAACCTGTTCGTCACTGCCGGCATCACGAAGATGTCGATCATGCAAGTGGCGCGCGCCGCCTTGCCGTGGACCCTGGTGCTGCTGCTGTTCCTGGTGATGGTGACTTACATTCCGGCGATTGCATTGTTCTTGCCGGAGATGCTGTTTTGATCCGGTTGTTTTGATGCGGCTGTTTTGATCCCGTGATCGACCGCGTGCGCTCTTGTTCATCAGGGGCGCGCGCGGTCGATCAGGTTTTTCGCACGGTCATGCCGATGGCGCGCAGCGGCAGATCAGATCGACCAATTCGCGCGTGTACAGCGGCAAATTTTGTCGCTGCTGGATGATCACGCTGCGCTCGCGCACCGCCCACGGTTCGGTCAGTTCAACCAGCGACAGCTGCATGCTGCGGCACAGGCGCAATGCCGAGGAGTGCGGCAAGATCGCGATCCCGACATTGGTTTCGACCATCCGGCACATCGCTTCGAAGCCGCGCACTTGAATGCGCAGTTGCAAACGCTGCCCGCTGTCGGCTGCCGCCTTGTTCAAAAAGTGCTGCAGCGTGCTGCCTTCATGTAAACCAATGTGCTGATAATCGAGCGTCTGGAGGAAACTGGTTTGCTTGTGCTTGGCCAGCGGATGGTCGGGCGCAGTCGCGAGCACCAGGCGGTCAGTGGAAAAATTGATGATTTCCAGCCCCTGTCCCTGCACCGGACCGGCGGTGATGCCGATGTCGGCCGTTCCATCTTGAATCCCGCGCACGATGTCTTGATTGAGCCGCTCTTCAAGCGCCACATTGATCTGCGGGCGCAGCCGCAGAAAATCACCCAGCACTTCGGGCATGAATTCGGTGACGGCCGTGGTGTTGGCGAAGATCCGAATATGGCCCTTGATGCCGTTGGTATATTCCTGCATGTCGCTTTTCAGATGCTCGACCTGATGCATGAATTGCTGGGCATGGGACAGCAAGGTGGCGCCAGCCGGCGACAGTTGCACCCCCTTGTGTTCTCGATACAGCAGACGCATGCCAAATCGGCTTTCCAGCTCCTTGACGCGGTTGCTGGCTGCCGCCAGCGAGATGTGCATGCGCTCGGCGCTGCGGGTGAGGCTCTTGAGCTCGGCGATATGGATGAACAAACGCAGATCGGTCAAATCAAACAGCATGGAAATATCCTTTCACGGTCGGTCGATTGTACGCGGATGCGACTCTTGACCGGGTCCTTCACGATCGTGCAATGGCGTGCTGTCTTCGTGGCTGACAGGGTTGCATCGGTGCTGCGGAGCATGCCAAGAAGCAATAACGCGTTAAAATGAGTGAAAAATTGCCTCATCAGCGCCAACATTCGATCGGCGCTTCACTTCAGGATATGAAATATGGGCAAGCTGCCATGGCGTGACTTGTTCATGCGTTGTTTTTCGCTGCGCGCTGTTCCGATGCGCTATCTGACTTTCGCGCTGGCGATCGCGATCTTCTTCGTCTCGTTTGTCGCCGCCATGCTGACGAACGCCTTGTGGCCGCTGGTGCTGCTCTCGGGTTTCTTGAGCGCGATCGGTCTGGCTGATGTGTTGCAACGCAAACGCTCGATTTTGCGCAATTATCCGATCCTGGCTCATTTTCGCTTCCTGTTCGAAACGATCCGGCCCGAGATTCGCCAATACTTTTTGGAGAGCGACACCGATACCTATCCCTTTTCGCGCAACCAGCGTTCCTTGGTCTACCAGCGCGCCAAGAAGGTATTCGACATCCGCCCGTTCGGCACCCAGCTCGATGTCTATGCCGACGGCTATGAATGGATCAACCATTCGATCGTCCCGGTCGAGGTCAAGGGCCACGATTTCCGTATCACGATCGGCGCCGGGCGCGCCCAGCCTTATTCGGCCAGCGTCTTCAATATTTCCGCGATGAGCTTTGGGGCGCTGTCGGCCAATGCGATCCGGGCTCTGAACCGGGGCGCCGAGATCGGCAAGTTCATGCACGATACCGGTGAAGGCAGCATCAGCCGCCACCATCTGCCCGACGATCCGTCGACCCCGGGCGGCGACCTGGTATGGGAAATCGGCTCCGGCTATTTCGGCTGCCGCGATGACGACGGCCACTTTTCTGCAGAGCGCTTTGCCGCCACAGCCTGCTTGCCGCAAGTGAAGATGATCGAGATCAAGCTATCCCAGGGTGCCAAGCCGGGCCACGGCGGTGTCTTGCCTGGCGCCAAGGTCACCCCTGAAATCGCCGCTGCACGCGGGGTGCCGGTCGGTGTCGATTGCGTGTCGCCGGCCGGCCATTCGGCGTTTGGCACGCCGATCGGCTTGCTCGAATTCGTCGACCAATTGCGCCGCCTGTCGGGCGGCAAGCCGACCGGCTTCAAGCTGGCGATCGGTCATCCGTGGGAATTTTTCGGGATCGTCAAGGCGATGCTGGAAACGGGGATCAAGCCCGATTTCATCGTCGTCGATGGCGGCGAGGGTGGCACTGGCGCCGCGCCGGTCGAATTCGCCGACCATGTCGGCGTGCCGTTGCAAGAAGCGCTGCGCCTGGTGCACAACACGCTGGTGGGCACCAATTTGCGCAGCGAAATCAAGATCGGCGCTTCCGGCAAGATCATCACCGCGTTCGACGTCGCGCGCACGATCGCCTTGGGCGCCGACTGGTGCAACTCGGCGCGCGGCTTCATGTTCGCGCTCGGCTGCATACAGTCTCAAACCTGCCACACCGGCACTTGCCCGACCGGCGTCGCGACCCAGGACCCGCTGCGCCAACGCGCTCTGGTGGTGCCGGACAAGGCCAGTCGGGTGGCCAACTTTCACCAGAACACGCTGCGCGCGCTGGCCGAATTGATCGCCGCCGCAGGTTTGCACGATCCGTCCGAATTGAAGCCGCGCCACATTGTGCGGCGCGTCTCGCCCAACAAGGTGATGCTGGCATCGGCGCTGCTGCCTTATCTGGAACCGGGGCAATTGCTGGAACCGATCCCCGAGCCGGGATCGGACCCGGCTGGGACTGGGACTGCGCCGCTGTCGGAAGTGTTTGCCACTTACTGGCCGATCTCGCGCGCCGCCTCCTTTCATCCGATCAAGTGAGCGCTGCAAGCAGCGCTATTGAGCATTGCTATCCAGCAGTTCGTTCGAATTTTGTTGATATTGGCACCGGGGTGACGCACATTTCGACGGCATTGGCTTGCAATGTCTACATCGACTGGGGCCGGATCCGTGCCATCAGGTATTCCGACCCGCGCCGCGTCAAGTGTGAAACATCCCATTGCAGCATCGACGCGATATCCTGTCCGACCCGTATGACACAGCCATCGTTGTTGCATAAACTGGCATAGGGCGAGATGTACTGGACACCATGCTCGTGGCAAAACTGCCTCATCTGGGCATCCAGCAGTTGCGTCGATACGTCGAGACCGAGCCTGGTTCGGATCGGGAGTTCGGCAAAATTGACGCGAAAGCGGGCGATCACCACCGGCAGCGAGGGATTCCAGCGCGGCACCGGCCCCACCACTTCGATCTTTTGGATCCCGTTCTCCTTGAGCGCAGCCAGCGTGGCCGCCAGCTCGGCCCATCGGTAATTGCCCCACACGGCGGCGAGAATCACGCTGTCCGGACGGTCATGGATGATGCGTGCCAAGGCTGCCCGATTGAAGTCGCGGCAGGCGCTGCCCAAGCCGCTCTCGCCCGTCACCAGCGGCGGACACGCGCTGGCAGTGACGTAGCTGAACTTCGTCGTGTCGGCCAGTTGCCGGTGCAGTCCAGGGTAAAGATGGGAGGCATGTGAATCACCCCACAGAAAAACCGATGGCCCGCGCGCTTCGGCATGGTCGATGCAGCGCCCCAGTGCTGCAGAATTTTCCCCTGGTGCAAGAAAACACGGGGATGGCGCGAATCCAGCTTTCTGATTCTCGGGTTGTTCGCCATACGCAAGAATCTCCCGTTGTTCAGGCTTGAGCCGGCCGGGAAGCCCCTCGGTGAAATGCCCGACCAGGCCGAAGATGCACAAGGCGACCGATCCCGAGAGCGCGAGCGTAAAGATGCGCCTGCGATCGAAGCGATGACGGTCACGAAACGGCAGTTCGACAAAACGCCAGGTAAGGCCGGCCAGGGCGAGCGATGTCAGGGTCAAGACTCCCAGCAGCCAAGGCGCCGGTTTGCCGGTGCTGTACAGGCGGGCAAAGGCAAAAAGAGGTTGGTGCCAAAGGTAGATGCTGTACGAGACGAGCCCGATACCCACCATCGGGCGCCATGATAGAAGGCGTCCGACCAAGGTGTCGGCGCGGGCAAAGCCGATCACCAGCGCCGCACCCACGGTGGGCGCAAGCGCATGCAAACCTGGGAAGAGGGTGGCCGGCCCATAGGCAAACATGGGCACGATGATCATCGCCAGTCCGGCCATGGAAAGCAGGTTGCGCCTGGCAAGGCCCAATGGCATGCGCGGCAGATCGTGGATGGCAGCCATCGCCAGCAACGAGCCCAGCGCCAGTTCCCAGGCGCGGGTCGGTGCCAGATAAAAATTGCCAACCGGATGAAAATGGGCAGCCCATTCGCTAGCTACCAGCGACACGATGGCCGTGACGGCAATCATCGTTCCCAGCATGCCAGGGCCAAACCTGCGGCACGCCATCACGAGCCACGGGAACGCGATGTAATACTGCTCTTCGACGCCCAGGCTCCAGGTATGGATCAACGGCTTTTCATCGGCATCGGTCTCGAAGTAGCCATTTTTCAAGAAAAAATAGAGATTCGGTACAAACCAGGTCGCAGCGACCATGCTCTGGGCCAAGGACTTCAAGTGGTGTGGCGTCATCCACCACCATGCGAAGGGCAGGCAGGCCAGCATCACCAGAAACAACGCTGGCAAGATGCGCCGCGCCCGCCGCTCGTAAAATGCGGCGATCGAGAATCGTCCCTCGCTCTGCTCGGCCAGGATGATCGACGTGATCAGATAGCCGCTGATGACAAAGAATACGTCGACCCCGACATAGCCGCCCGACAGCCAGGGCAGGCCGGCATGGAACAGCACGACAGGCACCACGGCCACCGCGCGCAGCCCATCGACTTCGGCTCGATACGCAAAATCGGCAACCTGCCGCGGGGTGGACTGCGACGTGGAAATGGGCATGAAATTGACATCCTCTCAAGTGCGTAGCCACTCCGGATGCACCGGGTTCGAGGCCGCATTTTTTCAAATACGTCCACGATTAAACCTCTGGCGCGGCGTCATCGCCTTGCGCTTGCCGGGGTGCCGCAAGGATTCGTGCATGAATGCATCACATTGTTGTTTTTTGCAGCGGTGCTGTTCTTGAAATGCCATCATCCAGAATAAATCGGTTTGACCGCGAAAAAGCACACTCGGCTTGCAAGCTCTGTCAATCTGTAACCCCGGGCCAGTACTAGCCTTGGTTCAAAGGTTGAGTTTTTGTAATGCTTGTATGATGCTCATCAGTACCTGCTCAGCAAGAAAAAAGGAGCCAGGAAATGTCTTGCAAGCCGTTCAAGGCAGACCATGATGCCGCTCAACTTCAACGTCTCACACTCTATCTGATGAATAATCTGTTGCAAGAAATGCTGTTTTGTAATTTCATGCTCACCTGTGAATCACACGGCTGCCGTGAATTCTTCGAGTTCGACGAGGTGGCTGCTGATCCGATCGATGCATGGTCGATCAGGGCTGCGGCCGTGGCCCAGAGCGATGGATGGGTGATCGGTCATACGGGCCTGGTCAAGTGCCCGAAATGCGCCGCAGCTGCGCTTGAAAGCCGGTGAGCGGCTGAAAATCGGTTCGCATCGCCATCCCCGCTGCCAGGCGCTACAATCGATGCTGAAAAAACATAATCACGCGCGCTATCATCGCCGATGCCATCCTGGTGGGGCGGCGCCATGGAGACCTTGAAATGAACGATATCCAATTGAACCAGCGCATCCACGCTCTGGCCGCCGCGCATGAATAAGCCTGCAGCCACTGCGGACTTGACACCCGCTGCCAGCTCACCCTTGCTGTTCGAAGAACGCGCCTGCGCCAACGGGATGCGCATCGCGATCGCGACGCTGGATGCGCCCAGATCGCTGCATGCATTGAATCTGGAGATGATCCGTCTGCTGGACGATGCATTGCAGCGCTGGGCCGTGGATCCCTTGGTTGCCTGTGTGGTGCTGCAGTCGAGCACAGACAAGGCGTTTTGCGCCGGCGGCGATGTGCGCAGCCTGCGCCAGGCGGTGCTGGACCATCCGGATCAATGGCCAAACGCGCAAGCGCTTGCTTTTTTCAGCGACGAATACCGGCTCGACCATCGGATTCATACTTATGCCAAGCCGTTGCTGGTGTGGGGCGGCGGCATCGTCATGGGCGGCGGCCTGGGCTTGATGGCGGGCGCCAGCCACCGTGTGGTGACCGAAACGACGCGCATCGCGATGCCGGAAATTTCGATCGGCCTGTTTCCGGACGTGGGCGGCAGCTGGTTCTTGCCGCGCATGCCGGGCCGGATCGGCCTGTTTCTCGGCTTGACCGGCGCCGCGCTCAATGCGCACGATGCGATGTTTACCGGCTTGGCCGATTATTTTCTGCCGCAACAGCAGCGCGTTGCGCTGATCGATGCCTTGTGCGCGCTGGACTGGCGCTCAGTCATTCCAGCCAATCACCTGTTGCTGGATCGAAAGCTGCGCGCGATACAGGCGCCGGCCGCTCTATTGCCGGACTCGCCAGTGCGCACGCATTTCGACGAGATCGCTTCGATGACGGCCTCGCGCGACTTGGCTGAAGTGGTCGATGCGATCGTCGGCTATGGCGGCACCGCGGCGTGGCTGCAGCGCGCTGCGCAAGCGCTGGCGTGCGGATCGCCGTCGTCGGCTGCGTTGACGTGGGCCTTGCGCGAGCGCACACGCCACCTGAGCCTGGCCGACGTGTTTCGTCTCGAATTGATTGTCGCCTTGCGCTGCTGCGCCGCGCCCGATTTTTCCGAAGGCGTGCGCGCGCTGCTGGTCGAAAAGGACAATGCACCGCAGTGGTGCCCGGGTACCTTGGCTGGCGTCGACGGTGCCGCTATCGCGCAGTTTTTCGAGGCGCCGTGGCCCGCAGATCAGCATCCGCTGGCTGATCTGGCTTGATTGTGCGCGCCAGATCGACGAAGGCGGCCAGATAATCGAGCGCCTGGTCGCTCTCGTTCTCTCGCACGCCTAGAAAGATCTGTTTCGCGATGCCCTGCGGCCCCAGGCGCACCGGGGCGATCGCCATCTGGTGCGCATATTCGTCCACCAGCCAGCGCGGCAACGCGGCCACGCCGCGCCCGGCGGCCACCATTTGCAGCATGATGTCGGTGGTTTCCATCGTCTTGTGTTTTCTGGGCGCGCAACCGGCCGGCAACAAGAATTGCTGGTAAATGTCGAGGCGCTCGATCTCGACCGGATAAGTGATCAAGGTTTCCGCGGCCAGTTGCTCCGGCAGCACGAACGGCAGGGCGGCTAGAGGATGGTGGCTGGCCACGACCAGCACCTGTTCATAATCGAACACCGGCTCGAAGCGCAGTCCGCTCTTGTGCAGTGGATCGGGCGTGACCAGGATGTCGATATCGTAGCCAAACAGCGCTTTCATGCCGCCGAACTGGAATTTTTGCTTGACGTCGACATCGACATCGGGCCAGTCGTGCAGGTAAGGCGCAACCACCTTCAGCAGCCACCGGTAGCAGGGATGGCATTCCATTCCTATACGCAAGATGCCGCGCTGGCCCGCCGCATACTGGCTCACGATGCGCTCGGCGTGTTCCATTTGCGGCAAGATCCGGTTTGCCAGACTCAGCAAATACTGGCCGGCTTGCGTCAGGCGCACGCTGCGTCCTTCCCGTTTCCAGACCGGGGTACCGAGTTGCCATTCTATTTTCTTGATCGTGTGGCTGAGCGCCAATTGCGTCAGGCACAGCACGTCGGCGGCCGCGGTCAAGGATCCCTGGCGGTCGACTTCGCGGATCACGGTCAGGTGGTGGCGTTCCAGCATCGGTATGAATGAAAGTAATTGATTGATGAAATAATACCACTATTCCTCATGGATAGGCCTCGCTATGATGGCTGGATTCACTTCAGGAGTCATCTTCATGGTTACAACGCACAATCTCGGTTTCCCGCGCATCGGCGCCCAACGCGAATTGAAATTCGCGCTGGAAAACTATTGGAAAGGACAATCATCGCGCGAGGAATTGATGCAGCAGGGTGCGGCTCTGCGCCAGCGCCACTGGCAGCAGCAAGCTGACCTTGGCCTCGATCTGGTGCCGGTCGGCGACTTCTCCTTTTATGACCAGGTGCTGGACATGAGCTTCATGCTGGGCAATATCCCGGCCCGGGTGCAAGGTGGCGACGATGCGTTCGATGACTATTTTCGCGTCGCCCGCGGGCGCTCGGCCCACGATGGATCGAGCGCTTGCAGTGGCGTGCATGCCGGCGAGATGACCAAATGGTTCGATACCAACTACCATTACATCGTGCCCGAATTCGAAGCGATCACCAC